>DATNPC010000608.1:0-22095 GCA_036703375.1 Allocoleopsis sp. | reverse complement strand
ACGGGACTGAAACTTCCACATAGTCTGCGTAAGTCTGCTTCGGATGGGTCGCAAACCTTGAATCCCGGTCTACGGGACTGAAACATCTGTACGGGACAATCGACATAGCCGTCATCCGTGGGGTCGCAAACCTTGAATCCCGGTCTACGGGACTGAAACTCGATAATGAGAGAGTTGGCGGCCGCAGCTGGGAAGGTCGCAAACCTTGAATCCCGGTCTACGGGACTGAAACCATGTAGAAGGGAATACGAAAAGCCGCCTGATGCTGTAGTCGCAAACCTTGAATCCCGGTCTACGGGACTGAAACGTATCGGCAACCACATTAACCAATCGAATAGCATCGTCGCAAACCTTGAATCCCGGTCTACGGGACTGAAACGTGCCATGGATAAAGATTATCAACGACACGGCCGTCGCGTCGCAAACCTTGAATCCCGGTCTACGGGACTGAAACTGGATAAATTTAGGGCAATTCAAGGCGAAACCATTGTCGCAAACCTTGAATCCCGGTCTACGGGACTGAAACGTCTCTGACAAATAAACCAAATAGGGTGGACAATGCCCACCCCATTTTTTTGTCATCTTATATATTGTGACATTCTCCACTCCGAAGACCAGAGATTCTTGCTTCGCTGAGTTCCCTTAACACTGAAAGTCTCCCTTCAGCTGACAGAGGGGCTAACTCTCCACAAGCGTGAATTCCCGTGTGCCCCACGGTACTGTATAGATTATAACACTTACACCAATGCGCGATCGCTCCCCGTCTTTCGCCCCCGACCCTCAAGCGGAGAACTTCAACTCTGATGATGCACGGCTTTATTCCCCCCGAACGTTTTTTTCCTTATCTGACTTGGACGGATATTGAGGCAATGCCGGATAAGGAAAATGTGGTAATAGTTCAGCCAGTGGGGGCGATCGAACAGCATGGGCCTCACTTACCGATTATTGTCGATTCTGCGATCGCAGTTGCTGTCCTGGGTAAAGCGTTGGCCAAACTCGATCCCTCTATTCCCGCCTATGCTTTGCCACCGTTGTACTACGGCAAATCCAATGAACATTGGCACTTTCCTGGCACGATTACGTTAAGCGCCCAGACACTTTTGGCTGTGCTGACAGAAATGGCGGACAGCATCTATAGATCGGGATTTCGTAAATTAGTGCTAATGAATGCCCACGGCGGGCAGCCGCAGGTGATGGAGATTGCGGCGCGGGATATTCACCAAAAGTATCAAGATTTTCTCGTTTTCCCGTTATTTACTTGGCGAGTCCCCCACATTGCCAAGGAACTCCTCACGCCCCAGGAATTGGAATATGGCATTCATGCTGGAGATGCAGAAACGAGCTTGCTGCTGTCGATTTTGCCCGAGCAAGTGAAGATGGAAAGAGCAGTAGCCGAGTATCCTCAGGGATTACCTCAAGATAGCCTGCTGAGTATGGAAGGCAAGTTACCGTTTGCCTGGTTGACGCGGGAATTAACGAAAAGTGGCGTGTTAGGCGACGCAACAGTGGCGACGAAGGAAAAAGGCGATCGCCTTTTAGAATCCGTGTCCGATGGCTGGGTAAAGGTGATTCAGGATGTCTACAAATTCTGTCAGCCTCAAGTTAAGGATACTTAAACTCTCAGACCCAATACTTTTTCCGAATTTACCTGCTGATAGGAAAACTCTTTGAGAGTAAGGGTTCCCAGAATGATGGGTAAACAATCAATCCCTGTGCCACTTTAAAAAGTGACTGTACGCTCACCCAAATGGGAACCTTCGCTAAGCTATAAAAGATAGAAAATCAATGCGGTTAATTCCCCACTCTCCAGTTCGGTGGGGTTTTTTTTATTCGAGTTAGGGCGTTAACATTTTTGAATAAGTGGAATCTCTTGGGGTTTCGATTTTGACATTTTCTTGAACCCTAATAACCAACTGCTATGAAACTTGCGATCGCTCAACTCAATCCCACTATTGGCAATCTGACAGGAAATGCCCAACAGATTCTAGAGGCTGCAAGACTGGCAGCCGATCGGGGTGTTCGTCTCTTGTTGACACCGGAACTCTCGTTATGTGGCTATCCCCCACGAGACTTACTCCTCAATCCGGGTTTTGTAGAGTCAATAACAACTACCCTGCAACAACTGGCCCAGGATTTACCACCACAATTAGCCGTGCTAGTAGGCACAGTCGATCCCAATCCTAAATCCGGTGATGCGGGTGGCAAGCCTCTATTCAACAGCATGGCTTTACTCGAACAGGGCAAGATTCAGCAAATTTTTCACAAGCGACTCTTGCCTACCTACGATGTTTTCGATGAACACCGCTACTTTGAACCAGGACTTCAAAGTAATTCTTTTAGCCTCGATTTAAACGAGTCAGAAGCCAGAATCAAGATTGGCGTTACCATCTGCGAAGATTTGTGGAACGATGAAGAGTTTTGGGGCAAACGCAGTTATGCCATCAATCCAATTCAGGATTTAGCGCAACAAGATGTTGATGTCATTGTAAACTTGTCTGCCTCACCCTATAGCGCAGGAAAGCAACAACTCCGAGAGGCAATGTTGCGGCATAGTGCAGTGCGCTATCAAAAAGCGATCGTCTATGCCAATCAAGTTGGGGGTAATGATGACCTAGTGTTTGATGGCAATAGCGTTGCTTTTAATTGTGCCGGTGAAGTCGTGTGTCGCGCCCATCCCTTTGCAACGGATTTGGTCGTTGTAGAATTTGATGAGGCAGCGCAAGACTTCTTACCAGCGGCGATCGCACCTGCACCAGCCAGCATAGACGAGGAAATTTGGTCAGCGCTGGTTCTAGGCGTTCGGGACTATACCCGTAAGTGTGGCTTTACGAAGGTCGTCATTGGTCTGAGTGGAGGCATTGATTCATCCCTCGTCGCCGCGATCGCAACTGAAGCCTTGGGTGCCGAAAACGTCTTGGGTATCCTCATGCCCTCTCCCTATAGTTCTGACCATTCGATTAAAGATGCACAGGCACTCGCTGATAATTTAGGGATTACGACGCATATCCTGCCGATTAGCGAGTTGATGCAAGGTTACGATCGCACTTTAGAACCGCTATTTGCTGGCACCGAATCTGGACTTGCAGAGGAAAATATTCAAGCGCGGATTCGAGGGAACTTATTGATGGCCGTCTCCAATAAGTTTGGCTATCTCCTGCTTTCTACCGGCAATAAATCCGAAATGGCAGTAGGTTATTGCACGCTTTACGGCGACATGAGTGGGGGACTGGCGGTGATTGCTGATGTTCCCAAAACCCGCGTTTACTCTCTGTGCCAATGGCTTAACTCCGATGTAGCCTCAAACTCACTACACAACTTAAAATCCAAACTTCAAACTTCAAACTTCCAAATCATACCCAGCAACGTCCTGACTAAGCCTCCTAGCGCTGAACTCAAACCCGGTCAAGTCGATCGAGACTCTCTACCCGCTTACGATATTTTGGATGACATCTTGCGGCGGCTGATTAACGATAATCAATCACCGGCACAGATGGTCGAAGCCGGTCACGATCCCGCTATTGTAAACAAAGTCATGCGATTGGTTGCCCGTGCAGAGTTTAAGCGCCGACAAGCGCCACCAGGATTAAAGATAACCGATCGCGCCTTTGGCACAGGTTGGCGGATGCCCATCGCAGGTCAGTGGGTATTAAGCTGATGGGGGTTCATCAGCCGATGGTTAAGACTAACTAAAAGACTGAGCGGGGAAAACGCGCTGCATCCATTTTCTGCGGGACGGGAAACTTGCCCAGAGATAGATGTGGGAGTAAGTGGATGATTGAGATAATTACCTGGGCTTTTCATGCTTAGGGCTTACGCTTTGCCTCTACACCTGGCGAGAAAACGTGGTAACCACTCCTGGGTTGCCCCTACAACTGGCTTTTGTGTGTAAGCCATGATTCACCAAGCGTGCAGAGCGCTAAGCTCAAAAGAACAAAGACACTAAATCTAGGATTTAGAGATGGAAACGCGGCAATTAGGCACCTCTGATGTCAGAATTACCCCGATCCTGATGGGAACATGGCAGGCAGGTAAAGCCATGTGGGTCGGGATTGAAGATGACCAAACTATCGAAGCGATACGGTCAGCCTTTGGCGCGGGAATCACTACAGTAGATACAGCAGAAGTTTACGGAAACGGACACTCCGAGGAAATCGTTGCTCAGGCGCTGTCCGATGTTCGCGATCGCGTAACCTATGCTACTAAGGTGTTTGCCAACCATCTTAAACACGACCAAGTTATCGCAGCTTGTGAAGGTTCCTTGAAGAGGTTAAAGACGGATTACATCGACCTTTACCAGATTCATTGGCCGTCTGGGGCTTTTAAAAGTGAGCCCGTGCCGATTGAAGAAACGATGAGTGCCTTGAATACATTAAAGGAGCAAGGCAAAATTCGCGCGATCGGTGTTTCTAATTTTTCCCGTACTCAGTTGCAAGAGGCATCGCAGTACGGACGCATCGATAGTTTGCAACCTCCCTACTCCCTGTTTTGGCGTCAAGTCGAACAGGACGCCATGCCCTACTGCGTGGAGAACAATATTTCAATCATTGCCTACTCCTCCTTAGCTCAAGGACTTCTCACTGGCAAGTTCGGACAGAACCACAAATTTGCGGAAGGCGATCACCGTAAGGCTAATAAGCTGTTTAAGGGAGAGAACTACGAACGCGCACAGCAAGCTCTAGAACGGCTACGTCCTATTGCCGAGCGTCATCAGTGTAGTTTAGCCCAGTTGTCTCTGGCTTGGTTAATCGCTCAGCCACAGGCAAACGCTATTGTAGGAGCGCGTAATGCAGAGCAAGCTGGCTCAAATGCTAAGGCGGCTGCTGTAAAGCTGTCTGCGGACGAACTCCAAGAGATTGATGCGATCGGACGGATTGTTACCGATCGCCTTGACGATAATCCCGTAATGTGGGAGTGGGATTCGTGAAAACAATTATGCTAGGGTATTTATCGATAACGGCAAAACCCGTCCTAAACGAGGTTTGTCTGGTCGTCGTGGCATCAACGACAATCTAACGTCCCTCGAAGCGACTAAGCCGCAGCAAAACGACCCCTCAAGTTTGCCCAAAACATCAAGTGGGTTATTTGCAACTGTCTATTCACCGAGATTAACCCCCAGTTAATCCCGAACGAACTATCAGTCATTACATGTCAATTAGTAAATAGGATGACTCAAGTACTGGTTGGTCAAAACGAAGGAATTGATTCAGCTTTACGCCGCTTTAAGCGCCAAGTCTCCAAAGCGGGGATTTTGACAGAGATCAGGCGGCATCGTCATTTTGAAACTCCCCTGGAAAAGCGCAAGCGCAAGGAAGTTGCACGGCGGAAGAAACGCTGGCGGTAAGCTAAATCAGAACCAACCTGCTTGGGCTGCGATTGGCAGAAGCACTGGTGTAGGAGAGAAAGGTTGAGTTCTGGCGAGATTTAATTAGTAAACCGATCGGGGCGCTTTTGTCAAGGCGTGCTTAGGTATGCCTTGACTGTTTAAGCGGAATCTCCATAGTAAATTTCGTTCCTTGCTTGGGTGCGGAGATACACCTAAGTTGACCGTGATGTTTTTCCACAACAATTTGATAGCTGATGGCGAGTCCTAAACCATTGCCAGCTGGTTTTGTGGTGAAGAAGGGATTAAATATGCGTTCCCTGAGTTCTTCTTCCATGCCGAGACCATTATCAATAATCTCGATCGCTACCCATTGAGCAAGGGAATGACCGTTGTTAGAGCGATCGCTTTTCCTAACCGCTGTGCGAATCCAGATAGTGCCTCGGTTTTGTTCGACACTAGTAGGTGACGCGTCTATCGGGGAAAGCGCCGTGGTAGTCGATCCAGGGTGTACTGACAAGCCTTGAGATGTGTTGCGATCTAAAGCCATGCAGGGTTCCTGAAAACAACTAGCTGCACTGCGCTTTTGATAAGACTCGTCAATCGCATCGATCGCATTGGACAGTAAGTTCATGAACACTTGGTTCAACAGACCAGGGTAGCACTCTACAAAGGGTATCTCTCCGTATTCTTTGAGTACAGTAATTTCTGGATTGTCCCCTTTCGATTTCAGCCGGTTGTGCAGAATTAACAGCGTGCTATCAATTCCCTGGTGAAGGTCTACAGATTGGATTTCTACGTCAGGCCGAGAGAAATTCTGTAGTGATTGTACAATTTGGCGGATGCGATCGGCTCCTAATTGCATCGATGACAGAGCTTTTGGCAAATCTTCAACCAAGAATTCTAGGTCAATCGCCTCAGCTTCCTGTTGAATTTCGGGTACTGGCTGGGGATAGTATTGGGTATATAGCTTGAGGAGGTTTAATAAATCCTCAACATATTGATTGGCAGGAATCAGATTGCCACAAACGAAGTTGACTGGGTTGTTAATCTCATGGGCAACACCAGCCACTAATTGCCCCAAGCTGGACATTTTTTCTTGTTGAATTAACTGGGTTTGCGCCTGTTCGAGCTGCCTTAAAGTGAGTTCGAGTTGCTCCGCTTTCGCTCTGAGTTGAGCTTCCGATTGCCGTAACGAGGCTTCAGCCAACTTGCGCTGGGTAATATCAGTGGTGAACCCTTCGTAGTAGAGCAATGCACCCTCATCATTGCACACCGCTCGCGCACTCTCAGAAATCCAGATGATGCTGCCGTCTTTGCGATAAACCTGAGATTCAAACTCAGATACAGTACCGTTCAATTGCAATTGTTGAACGAACTCGTCGCGTCGCTGGGGTTCGATGTAGAGTTGCCAGCCGATGTCCGTCAATGTTGTCAGCAATTCTTCCGGCGATTCATAGCCGTATATCCTAGCTAAGGCAGGATTACAGGCAATATAGCATCCTCCTGGAGTGGTTTGAAAAATCCCCAAAACCGCGTTTTCAAAAATATTGCGATACTGCTGTTCAGCTTGCCGCAAAGCCGTTTCTACCCGTTTGCGTTCAGCAATTTGATTAGCTAGTTCTTGATTAGCGTGTTTCAACTGCCTTGTCCGCTGTACGAGATTTTTTTGAACTTTTTCACAACCCTCCATCCAGTTCGTGGCACTGGCGGGCGAACCGTCACGGCTGAGGAACATAGCTCATTTGCTGACTTAATAGGCCTAGTATCTACATTATTTCGAGTTTCAGTCATTGGCTCGGTGATGCAACCCTTTCAGATCTTGTGATGTCCGGTGTTTGTCAGTGGTGACGGTTGCCCAAGCGAATTGTGATCAAACTTTACAATTGTTGTGACTCAAATCACATAAACTAGATAAAATTTAGACATATCGTCGCTGATGCCTCTAGCATTGCCCTACAAGCTGCAACCAGGCGGCTGGCACCAATAGTTGCGTGGGTAAACGGTTAGGAATTGCGATCGCTCAGGCGACCTCAAGACAGTTCGGGTAGGATGATCTGAATTAATGCTGGGTTTCCACTTTCACCCAGCGAGAAAAGCAATGGGGCAAGATAAGTTAGCGCAAGGCTTTCAATGCCATGGTAGAAGACCAGTAGCCGCAGGGTATTGGGAACGCAAGCTAAGAGTCCTTAGTCTAGTAGGAACAGTCGCGATCGCGACTAGTTATTTCGGGAAAATCGAGATGGCTGTCGCTACTGCCTCAACCGACTGGGGCTTCGATTTAGCTCAGCATCAGCAAGCGATCGCCTGGAAATCACAAAAAGCTGCCTTAACACTCGCACAAGCGTTTCCCGACACCCTGCCTCCACCCAACTTTCCCCTGAATCCAGGCGGTACAGTAAACGTGCCACCAGTAAATCCTCCGGCTGCATCAACTCGAAGCGTACCAACGCTGTCAGCCCCTCCTGCGACACTACCCCCACCAATCTTTCCTACAGAGGGAACTCCAGCCGTCAGCGTTCCCACTCTACAGTCCTTCCCAACCCCAACACAGCCAGTTACAACCTCTCAACCGCTTGAGCCTGAGTCTGACAGTGCATCTCCTCCTGCGAGTTCACCTCCTGTAATTGAATTTGGTCAACCGCTGCCGAAGCCTACGTCAGCAATTCCCCTGCAACACCTTGTACCATTTGCAACAATAGGAATCTCTAGACTCCATCAACTCACTTAACTCCCAAAAACATAAGGCAATCCCATCCCTGAGAAGCCCATATCTCGCATCAAAAACCTTTGCGTACCTTTGCGTAAACCTCAGTGTCCTTTGCGTTAAAAAACACAGAATTTGCAGCTTATTGAAAATAGGACAAGATGCGGCTTAAGGACGACGTCAAAGCTCAACTGAAATGAAACAGCAGTTCCCCAAAAAAAGAAAATTCTGTTTAGGAGTTTTCATGGCGTTGCTGGTTCTAACCGCGATCGCCATTTTTCTCATTTTCCCCAAACCCCAACAACCCGTTGGGATATCCAAACGGGAATCCGACTATGCGATCGCATCTCGGTTAAGTTTCAATCAACCCAAATACTATCCCCTTACACAAACACTTCCATTAAACCTCTATCGACCAATTGCCCCTTGGGTAGGACGACTGATTTTACCAACCCCGAAACAGTTACAGGCGGTTGAGGCTAGTTCTTCTCAACCCTCAGACTGGGTGTGGCTAGAAGTTCAGCAAGCAACCGCTGAGGCGAAAAATTTGGTCGGGAAAGTCGTGCGCCTAGAGTGGCAACAGAATCCTGAAGTGCAAGCCTACGTACAGACTGTAACCCAAGATGTAAAATTTACAGCGGCGACGGTGGAAAGTGAGAGCAAGGGAAACGTACATCCCGATCGCTTGAACGGTCGAACTCAGGTTGGGCCGTTGCAGTCCTTAGCTGGAGCAAGACCCCATGATGATGCGATCGTAACCCTAGAGAAGGTTTCAGTAGGAACAGACCGCAAGCGTTTGCCCGTTCTTCAGATCGATCGCGAACCTGTCCTAGCGACAGGACGGTTTTATGGATTGGTGCAAATCTTAGAACCCGATGCCAAGGCTGGTCAACAGTCTATCCCCAAAGCTTGTCCTGGAAAACCCCCCTGCCCGAGCGAATTCTTCCGCGTCCGGCATTTCAATCCTAGCTCCGGTCAATTCGATGGGGCGCTGGAAACGATTAGAATTCCCCAACAATTTCCCAACCGCGATCGCCTTTTTCAATCCACCCCTCGCCAACTCGAATCTTCCCCGGCTGGTAAGGCAGGCTGGTACATTTATGGCGCGAAAAATGCCAAAGGGGTTTTCGTCGTACAAGCACTCGAACCGCGATCGCTAGTTCAACTCAAACCCGATCGGATAATTTTGGGAAACGATGCGGGACTAACTTATATTAATAGCCAGAATTGGGAAGATACCGAAGTCCAGAAAGGCACGGCTCGAACGGTTCTCCTCGACCCGACAGCAACGCAAGCCGAGCAAGCGCTGTCCCAATGGCGGGAAGGAGATAGAGCGATTGTCCTACATACCTTCGGCGGCATCGGCGGCAAGAAGGCTGAACCCTTGGGCGTACCGAATACGATTACCGGACACTTTGCCTATGGAATTGCTCAAGTCGTGCGCGACCCCTTGACCAACGAGTTACGGTTTGCGATCGAGTATCAACAAGTCTACACCCACAACCCTAACGGAATTATTGCCGGAACTCACACTTGGGCAGACTACATGGGGAACTTGCAGTGGGGATGGTTGGCAACGCGCCCCGTGTCAGATGCGATCGTCAAGTTCGATGCCGTGACCCAAGACTATAATTTTGGTGACATTACGCTCTCACCGTTACAGGAATTTCTGCAACAATTGCAGGTAATGATGGCTCGTTATCGGGTAGGAGATGGCACGGGGAGTGCGACGGTGACGCCTGCGACATCATGCGTGCAGGATTCCAGTCAGGCGCTATTTGCCACAATCCAACAGATTAAGCAACAAGTCAGCTCTACACCTGAGATTCAAACCTGGCTGAAAGCCCATCCCGACGATCCTCAAACTCTGCGTTTTCAACAGCTTGTATCTTTGGGAGAAGACATCGAACAACGGTTGATTCCGTTAGGGATTTTGCGAGCGGACTGGGAGCAAAATTCTAAAGCTTTAGCTGGAACTAATACTCGTGGAGACTTTACCAGCGATACTAGTGCATTTGCTGGGTTGACGACTTGGCGAACGATGGTTCCCCGACAGGCACAGGATGAGTTGAGTTCCCTGTTTTTGCACCATGGTGCTAAGCTCTGGTTTCTACGCACCAATCAAGTGGGGGGATGGGATGCGGATATTGCACCGCTGGCACCGACACCGTTACTCGGTCAGATAGAAATTCCTGTGACCAAAGCACCGATCGCGTCTATTTTATTCGCTCGCGTGTTCGGTGCGTTAGCTCCTTGCGATTGGCAAGGATGGCTGATTACGCTGGGTATTTTAGTGCTTTACGGTGCGCTCGCGCTACCCATCGGTCTTGCCACTGGCTTTTTGCAACTAAATCCTTGGCCTGCTAGTTGGATTGATCGACTCCTGTTGATGCTGAGAGCGTTAATAACTCCAGCGTTGATTGAGGAATTGGTGTTCCGAGTGTTGCTCATTCCCCATCCCAAAGAAGGGGTGACTTGGCAAAGTTGGGGATTTTGGGCTGTATTGAGTCTATTTCTGTTTATCATTTATCACCCATTAAATGCCAAAACTTTGTTCCGGGATGGGTTTCCAACCTTTCTTGACCCTGTTTTTCTGGGATTGGCGGGTCTTTTAGGACTAGCATGTACAGTGACTTATGCGATCGCTGGCTCGTTGTGGGCGATCGTGTTTATCCACTGGATTGTGGTAGTAATTTGGCTGTTAGGGTTGGGCGGTCTACAAAAGTTACATCCCGATCGAACGCAACACAAACTGTAACGGTCAAATCTTGTCAATCATTATGAAACCATGAAGTTCAGCGTCTGTTGCCACGATCGCTAACTGAAAGTAGCTATTTTATTAGGTGATGCGATCGCCCTTACAGGTTAGTACTGTCGCGATCTCATAAATTCGCCCTGAGTGAATTTCCCAACCGATCCACGCAATCGAGACAAGGAACACCGATCGATGGCAAGCCGTATCTTACAACGTAATAACGTTCGCATTTTGGGGGATGGCCCGGAGACTATTATTTTTGCCCATGGCTTCGGCTCCGATCAGACGGCTTGGCGACACCAAGTAGCAGAATTCGCATCGGATTATCGAATTGTCCTGTTCGATCATGTCGGAGGGGGTCAGTCCGATTTTTCAGCTTATAGTCCACACCGCTACAGCAGCCTCTACAGCTACGCAGAAGATTTGCTAGATTTGTGTGCGGAGTTAAAGCTAAAACAGAGCATCCTGGTGGGTCACTCCGTCAGTGGGATGGTCAGCCTACTCGCTGCCTTAGTCGAGCCAAAATGCTTCAAGCAACTCATTTTTATCAGTGCTTCCCCTCGTTATCTCAACGATGTTGGGTATTACGGTGGATTTGAGCAGCACGATCTGGATGCCTTGTACGCAGCCATGTCCACTAACTACTATGCTTGGGCCAGTGGCTTTGCTCCCATCGCCATGGCAACTCAGGATAAACCTGAATTGGCGGCCGAGTTTGCCAAAACCCTTGCCGCAATCCGTCCTGACATTGCCCAAGCAGTGTCGCGGGTGATTTTCCAATCCGACCACCGAGCTGAGTTGCCACGACTGAAGGTACCGACGGCGATTCTACAGGCGAGTGATGATATTGCCGTGCCACCTCAAGTTGGTCAGTACATGGCGGATAAAATTCCTCAAAGTCAGCTTATTCCCATTAATGCTAGGGGACACTTACCTCATCTCAGCGCCCCCAATGTGGTAACAAATGCGATCGCTAATGTCTTATCGTTTCAGCCTAAATCCTCTAGATTCGAGGTTGCCGTTCGATCGTCCTGATTGGTTACCAACGTTTAGACCCCTATTACTTGGGTTGATCCTTTTGGTCGTTGGCATGGGTGTACTGGATGGCTGGACACCCTTGCTGCTCGTCGCATTAGTCCTCTTAACCTGCTGCACCCTGTTACCTCTACCCGCTGGGGTCTTAGGATTCCTCGTGGGTCTTGGCACGTTGCTGTTCGGATTCGTACAGCAAGATGAAGGATTGTTGCTGCGCCAGTCCATGATTCTGGCAAGCGTAGGGGCATTGAATATCGTGCTTTGTCGGTTCCTACGCCGCATCGAGTGGCAGTTAGCCTCTCAAACCGTACTGGCTGCGCTTTCAAACACTGACCCAACCGCTTCAACGACCGAACCGATCGCTCAAGCCCTCACCTTGCTCCGCGACATTGCCCGTGCCGATAGTGCGATCGCTTTGCGTCAACTCGACGAGGTTACGGCACAAGCCTTGATTAGCCTGCCTGCAAAGGCTCTCCCCGATCGGTTGACCACTCCCACCCTGTTTGCAGCCGCTACCCAAGAGAATCGTTGCCTCTACTATCCCGACTATCCCTCTACCCCCGATGCATCTCATGTTTTGCTCGCTCAGGGAACTCAATCGCTTGCCGTCCTTCCCCTCACCCTATCCAATCAACAAGCGGGCGCTATTCTGTTGATTTGGCATCGTCGGACAGAGATTTCACCTCACCTGCGCTCCTTCATCGAGTCGCTCCTGAGCGAATTACGCACCCTGTTGACGTTTAGCGATACCACTCTACGCCTCGATCGCCTCCAAGCACGCTTCGGAGCGATGTTAGAGACCATCCATCAGGGTGTAGTGTTTGTTGATGAAAGTGGCGAACAAGGCTGGCTCAATCAAGCAGCCGCTCTGGAGTTAGGTCTCCATTCAGGAACAGTAGACCCACCAACCCTCGCCCAAGCCATGGCCGCACTGCGGATGAGTGCTGACAACCAAGCAGAAATTGCCCAGCAAGCGGCGCAGTTTTTCTCCCAACCCCAGGCCGAAATTCGCAACTGGCACTGGATTTTCTCTAAGCCACAGCCTAAAGTCCTCAGTCTTTCTAGCACTCCAACTCGCGTCCGGGACATACTCGGTCGGCTTTGGATATTCGACGATATTACCGAGCAGTATTTTGCTCAACTCGAATTAATGGAGCGTTCGGAGCAATTATTCGAGACGAATCAAGCCCTAGAGCAAGCAAAAGCAGAGGCGGAAGACGCCACTCGCGTCAAGAGTCAATTTCTGGCAAATATGAGCCACGAAATCCGCACGCCGATGAATGCCATCATTGGCATGACTGGGCTATTACTCAACACCGATTTAACTGCCGATCAGCGTGATTTCGTCGAGACGATTCAGAGCAGCAGCGATGCGTTGTTGATGCTGATCAATGATATTCTCGACCTGTCAAAAATCGAATCGGGCAAGCTAGAGCTAGAACGGCGTCCGTTTAATCTCCGAACTTGCGTCGAAGAGTCCCTAGACCTTTTAGCCTTTAGTGCCGCAGAAAAAGGCATCGAATTAGCCTACCTCATCCATCCTCAAACGCCCAATGCGATCGTCGCCGATGTCACTCGCTTGCGCCAAATCTTAGTGAATCTGCTGAGTAATGCGGTCAAATTCACGAAGACGGGAGAAGTGGTGGTTTCAGTAACAGCCCGACTAATGGGAAATGAGGAAGAGGACGCGGGGCAAGAGGATGGGGAGGAGTTTGAAGGCTTGGCGTCTTCTTCTACGCCCTACCCTCGCTACGAAATCCAATTTGTAGTTAAAGATACAGGCATTGGTATTCCTCCAGAGCGCATAGACCGATTGTTTCAGACATTTAGTCAGCTTGATGCGTCAACCA
Source organism: Allocoleopsis sp. (assembly GCA_036703375.1). Taxonomy (GTDB): domain Bacteria; phylum Cyanobacteriota; class Cyanobacteriia; order Cyanobacteriales; family Coleofasciculaceae; genus DATNPC01. The sequence goes on along the minus strand of DATNPC010000608.1, from coordinate 8,428 downwards.
CCCGTCAGTATGGTGGCACAGGCTTAGGTTTATCCATTGGCAAACAGCTGAGCGAAATGATGGGTGGCAGAATGTGGGTAGAAAGCGGAGGTGCGATCGCAGGAAATTTGCCTGCCGATTTTAAAGCTTGCCACAATTCATTCGAGAAGATGCTACCTCATCGCTTAGGTTGTGGATTAGAGGATATTGCTCCCCAACCACAGAGCCTCTCGAATCATTTAACATCCCCAGGCTCTACGTTTTATTTCACCATAGTGGCGGCATCAGACCCTACAGCCTCAGCCGTTGATGCTGACCCTCTCCAGCAGCAGTTAGCAGGAAAGCGACTGCTGATTGTGGACGATAACGCGACGAATCGGCAGATTTTGACGCTGCAAGCCCAGTCGTGGGGAATGATGTCTCGTGCTGCGGCATCGGGGGGAGAAGCCTTAATTTGGCTGAGTCAAGGGGAGCCATTTGACCTGGCAATTCTCGATATGCAGATGCCCCACATGGATGGTCTAACTCTAGGTACAAAAATTCGTCAGCTACCCGATTACAAGAAGTTACCTCTAGTCTTATTAACCTCCATTGATAAACCCGAAAAAAGCGATCGCCTGTTTAGCGCTGTATCCTTTGCCGCGTTCCTCACCAAGCCGGTGAAACAATCGCATCTTTACAACATCCTGAGCCAAATCTTGGTTGGACAACTTGTTTCTGTGAAACCCTCCCGCACTCCTTTGCCTCAAATCGATTCCCAATTAGGGCAACAGCATCCTCTGCGAATTTTGTTAGTTGAGGACAATATTGTCAATCAGAAAGTCGCCTTACTGCTACTGCAACAGTTGGGCTATCGAGCCGATATCGCTGACAACGGATTGCAAGCCTTAAAAGCATTGCGCTGTCAGTCCTATGACGTGGTGCTTTTAGATATGCAGATGCCAGAAATGGATGGATTGACCACCGCTCGTTGCATCTGCCAGGAATGGTCGCAGGATATACGTCCTCGCATTATCGCCATGACCGCCAATGCCATGCAAGGCGATCGCGAAGAGTGCCTTGCCGCAGGCATGGATGACTACATCAGCAAGCCAATCCGAATAGAAGCACTCGTCCAAGCCCTAATGCAGTGTCAACCGAATTGGGATCGGCCAGCAGAAGCAGGGACGTTCAAGGAAGACTCAGACCAAGAACGTGATGGCGGTGATAGCATAACGCCAAGCGATCCGGCATTACCGAGTTCGCAGGATTTAGCAGAAACTTCACCAGTAGAAGCCTTCCAGCGTTGTGAGTGTTCCGCGTCTTTGTCCCTCCCACCCCTTGACGCCCAGATTTTACAATCCTTCCGGGAGATGATTGGTAAAAACGCAGATTCTATCCTGGCAGAAATGATCGATTGCTACCTGGAAGATGCTCCCAATCTAATCGATGCGATCGTTCAAGCAGTAGAGCAAGACAATGCCAAGCTGTTACACTCCTCCGCCCACACGCTCAAGTCCAGCAGTATTACCTTAGGAGCTACAACCTTATCTAATCTGTGCAAAGAGTTGGAAACCCTTGGTCGTCAGGGGAATACTAAAGGTGGATTAGACAAAGTGCTGCAACTAGAAGCGGAGTATTCCCGAGTCAAAGTTGCTTTGCACGTAGAACGCCAGCAGGCTCGACCATGAACACAATCAACGCTCAGAAAAATCCACCCCTCGTCCTCATCGTCGATGATGACAAATTCATGCGAATTCAGTTGCGTCGAGCGATGGAACAGGTAGGGTATCAAGTGGTAGAGGCGAGTAATGGAGAGGAAGCACTAGCGGTCTATACCCGCAGAAAACCAGATATCGTGCTGCTAGATGCCATGATGCCAGTCATGGATGGGTTTACCTGCTGCACTCATTTAACAAACCAAGTTGGTACGGATTCGCTCAAGGGCAATCGCCCGACTTCACCGACGCCGGTGTTAATGATTACAGCACTGGAAGACCAAGCGTCCGTCGATCGCGCGTTTGAGGTGGGTGCGATCGATTACATTACCAAACCGATTCATTGGGCTGTACTGCGTCAACGCGTCAATCGCCTTCTACAAGCGAGTCAGGCAACTGAGGACTTGAAACAGCAAACCGAACGGGTTCGAGCGAGCGAGGCGCGACTCCGGTTAGCGCTAGAGGCAGCTCGCATGGGTACCTGGGACTGGGATATTGTAACCGGAAAAGCGATCCATTCGGAAACCGCTGAATCGCTCTATGGTCTTGCTCCAGGCTCTTTTGAGGGTACGTTTGAACATTTTTTGGGCAGCCTTCACCCGGACGATCGCAAATGGGTTCTCCAGGCTCTAGATCGTGTATTGGAGAAAGGAGAGAACTACAACATTGAGTTTCGCGTCATTTGGCCTGATGGCAGCGTTCATTGGATAGCGAGCAGAGGTCAAGTCTATTATGACGATACCGGGAAGCCCGTGCGGATGACCGGAATTAATATGGACATTACCGATCGCAAACAAGCCGAAGAAGAACGGGAACGGCAAAATAAGCGATCGCAATTGTTTGCTGAAGTGACGCTCAAGATTCGTCAATCGTTGCAAATTCAGGAAATTCTTCAAACGACTGTCACTGAAGTCCAGCGAATTCTCAATAGCGATCGGGTCTTAATTTTTCAATTTGTTGGAGCAGATGGAGCTGGCAAAATCGTTACAGAATCTGTTGGCGATCGCTGGCCTTCAGTTTTAGGTCGCAATATCGTTGACGATTATTTTGAATCCGAGTATCTCCGCCGATACCATCAGGGTCGAGTGTATACAATTGCAGACATTGAGAAGGCGGACGTGCCAGATTGCCTGATCGATTTTATGCAACAGTTTGATGTGAAAGCCAAACTAGCTGTACCCATCTTCTTGAAGGAAAAACTCTGGGGTTTGTTGATTGCTCATCAGTGTGGTAATGCTCGACAGTGGTCTAGCTTTGAAACGGAACTGATGGGACAGTTAGCCAATCAAATTGGGATTGCTCTCGCTCAAGCTCAACTCTTAGAACAAGAAACTCGTCAACGCCAAGAACTCACTCGTTCTAATCAGGAGCTCCAAGAGTTTGCATCGATTGCTTCACATGACTTACAAGAGCCATTGCGAAAAATTGCGGCATTCAGTTACCAGCTCAAGACCAAATTTAGTGAAGTCCTGCCCGAACAGGGGCGCGACTACTTGGAGCGGATGCAGAATGCAGGGCAACGGATGCAAACGCTGATCGATGACCTATTAATCCTCTCACGGGTGACAACAAAAGCGCAGCCCTTTGCGCGGGTGAATCTGAACCAGGTGACGCAAGAGGTATTGTCTGACTTGGAAGTGCGGATTCAGCAGACACGAGCGAGCGTAGAAGTCAGCGACTTGCCCGTAATTGACGCCGATCCCCTGCAAATGCGTCAACTCCTCCAAAACCTGATCGGCAATGCCCTGAAATTCCATCGCCAAGATGAACCCAGACTCGTCAAAATCTACAGCCAACCACTTCACAATGAGGAAAATTCTCCGACCAAAAGTGCTTCAGCCGTTGAGCGCTGTCAAATTATTGTGGAGGATAACGGGATTGGTTTCGATAAGAAGTATCTAGAACGCATCTTTAACGCATTTCAACGCCTGCATGGTCGTAGCGAATATGAAGGAACGGGGATAGGACTCGCTATCTGTCGTAAAATTGCCGAGCGCCATGGCGGTATGATTACAGCCTCCAGCACTCTGGGACAGGGAGCCAGATTCATTGTCACCCTGCCGCTGGAGCAACGGACACAAGAGCCTTGTTAAGGGACTTCCAGATAAAAATTATATAACTTTATGTAAAGCGCGAGCCAACAACCCTTCCAAGCAACAATAAGCATCCTAGCTATGATTGAGAGATGAACTCACTTCTCAACCAGCTCGTGACTATGGCTTCGTTTGACAGTACTGCTTCGTCAGTGTTTAGGTACGTTAAGTTTTGTCTGGATTGGTCTAGTTGTTGGGCAGTGGTGGGAACTAGATATGAATGATACCCCCGTTAAAGTCCTCTTGGTCGATGATGACGAAGATGATTACGTCCTGACTTGTGGTTGGTTCTCTGAAATGGAAGGAGCCAGATTCGAGCTGGAATGGGTGGCAACCTATGAGGCGGCGATAGAAGCGATCGCTCATCATCGACACGATGTCTATCTCCTCGACTACCGTTTAGGAGAACGGAACGGACTAGAACTCTTGCGCGAGGCAGTAGCAAACGGTTGCTCTGCTCCGATGATTTTGCTGACTGGGCAGGGAGATCATGAAGTAGACATCGAAGCCATGATGGCAGGAGCCTCGGATTACTTGGACAAGAGTCAGATTGGTGCGCCTCTTTTAGAACGTTCTATCCGCTATGCGCTCGAGCGCAAGCAGACTGAACAGAAAATCCGCGAACAAGCTGCTCTGCTCGATGTCACCACCGATGCCATTCTCGTTCAAGATTTAGACAACACCATTTCCTTTTGGAACAAAGGAGCCGAGCAGTTGTATGGCTGGAAAGCACTTGAGGTTCTCGGTCAAAATGTCCTAGAGCTTTTGTATAAAAAATCTTCACCTCAAGTTCAACACGCTCAAAAAAGTCTTGACGAGATAGGGGAATGGAAGGGGGAATTGCATCAAGTTACTAAAACAGGTCGAGAGATCGTCGTTGCCAGCCGTTGGACGCTAGTGCGCGATGCCCACCGAAAACCCAAATCAATCCTCGTGGTGAATACTGATATCACCGAAAAAAAGCTCCTCGAAGCCCAGTTTCTCCGCGCCCAGCGTATGGAGAGTATTGGTACCCTAGCCGGTGGCATCGCTCACGATCTAAATAACGTGCTAGCTCCCATTCTCATGACAGCCCAACTCCTGGAGATGCAGCTACAGGACGAGCAAAGCCAGCGGCTGCTGTCGATCATCGTCAAAAATGCCAAACGGGGAGCAGCTCTAGTCAAACAAGTGCTGTCGTTTGCACGCGGACTGGAAGCGAAGTGTACGTTACTTCAGGTAGAGCATCTGATCGTAGAGATTGAGCAGATTGTCAAAGAAACATTTCCCAAATCGATCGAAATTCGCACGACTATATCGCCTTCTCTCGGCACTGTTTCTGGAGATGCGACTCAACTGCATCAGGTACTCATGAACCTTTGCGTGAATGCTCGCGATGCGATGCCCTATGGCGGTACCTTGAGTATCTCGGCGGAGACTCTGTTTGTGGATGAAAATTATGCGCGCATGCATATTGACGCTAAAGTTGGTTCCTATGTTGTCATCAGCGTTACAGATACGGGAATTGGTATTCCTCCCGAAATAGTAGATAGAATTTTTGAACCATTTTTCACCACGAAAGAAATCGGAAAAGGTACGGGACTTGGTCTTTCTACCGTAATTGGAATTATTAAAAGCCATGATGGTTTCGTGAATGTCTATAGTGAGGTAGGCAAAGGAACTCAATTTAAGGTGTATTTACCCGCCGTAGGGATAGTTCAAAACCTACAATTGGAAGACTCACAATTACCGACAGGACAGGGAGAATTAATCCTTGTTGTGGATGATGAAGCGGCTGTTCGAGACATCACTCAGACGTCCCTACAAACCTATAACTACAAAGCGCTGACAGCTAGCGACGGAATAGAAGCTGTTGCACTCTACGCCGAGTATCAACACGAAATCAGCCTCGTGTTAACGGATATCATGATGCCGTCTATGGATGGTCCAACCACCATCCGGACATTACGAAAAATTAATCCGCAGGTCAAGATAATTGCGGTGAGCGGACTTGCCTCTAGTGATAAGCTAGCGGTAACAGCAGAGACTGGCGTCCGAACCTTTTTATCGAAGCCTTATACGGTAAAGGAATTATTGAAAACCATCGATCGAGTTCTCCATCCGAATGGGGATAAGTGGTCAGGTACTTAATACCATTTTCATTTAAAGTTGCAATACATCGGATGACGGGGAGACGGGGGACTGAAGGAGACGGGGAGAAAGATGTGTAGCAAGGATTTAGAAAATTGGTATATAGCGGTTCCCACTCTCGTGATGTACACCAGAGTCCTTGATTTATAACCTTTCAGCTTTCAAGTTGTACATCATGACTACGAGAAGTGCTATAAAAACGCTTATTGAGGCTGACTCAGGGGCGAGGGGATAGAGAGAGGGGAAGAGAAACGGCTACCTATCAACGCTGTATTTTCGCTAGCTCTCGTAAGTGCTATTATCATCTTTTCTCAATTTTTTCAGATTCACCTCCAGTTGTTACGAACAACTGAGGCGTGTCTTTGAGTCGGCAGGAAGCACGCTAGTGCAATAAAGCAGAGGAGAGGAGGCAAAAGGCAGAAGGGAAGACAGCTTATACAGTAAGCGTTTTAACATTTTTGAACGGGTGGATTATTTCCGCCGCGCTGCACTAGGCTCAACTACGTTAGTTCAGTAGTGAGCGGCACTTGGGCTTTAGGGTAACGTCTTGCCAAAACTGATGGGTGCTTTTTTAGCTTTCTTTTCAAAAAGTATTTCTATTGAAAGACTCACCGATGAATGCAGAGTTTGAAGATTTCTTTCTTGAATGGATAAACTATTTATTTTTAGCTGCATCAAAAGCTAATCAGTTGATAAGAACACAAATCATTCGCTCATATCAACTTCAACTATCTAGGTATTTTAGCAATGTTTATTAAAGATTTGGCAAATTTATGACTCAAGGCAGGTAATTACCACTACCACTACTTATAAAAAATAGAGAGTATTAAGAAAACGATGCAGCGGGGAAGTAATACACCCCCACCTCGAACTTTCTGTGATGGAAACTTTAACATCATGCGAACAGGGTCAATGCCGTAGCTCCGAAGAGCTAGCAATGAAGATGGATGCTTCTGTATTAGTGGTTGGAAACGAACTATTTCTTACCACATTTGTACGCCAGATTTGCCATACAATCTCTGGTTCTGTTGAGGTGTCCTCTAATCTTGATGAGGTCATACCACTGATTCAAACCAAACAACCAGCGATTTTGATTTTGCAGGCAACACAGGCAGGTAGTGCAAAACTGTGCCATCAGATTAAAGAACAAACTCAGTTGGGTTGGATCTATTGCATTTTAGTCAATGACCACTTTGAGAGCGACGGCAAAGAACCATCACCTGAACTAGCTAAAGACTCGATCGCATATGCCCAAGCCTTGGAAAACGGAGCTGATGCTTACTTGAAAATGCCTTTAGGAGGAGCAACGGAGTCAGCACTAACCCTAGAACAATCTCGACTTCTGAAGGCACAAATTCAGGCAGGGTTACGGGGAGTGAAATTTTATCGGGAAATCATCCGCACCAATGACGTGCTGTCAACGATGGCGTTGGCCGATCCCTTGACAGAACTGAGCAATCGTCGGGCAATGGAATGGGAATTGCCCCGACAAATTCAAAATGCTCATCTCCATTCAACTCCTCTGAGCCTAATCATACTGGATGTGGACTATTTCAAGTCCGTCAACGATACCTACGGTCATCAAATTGGCGATCGCGTCCTGCAATTACTCACAGCTCGCTTGCAACACAACCTACGGCTTCAGGATACTCTATTCCGCTATGGGGGTGAAGAATTTGTCGTCATTCTCAGCCAAACCACCGATCGGGAAGCTCTCATTGTAGCTAAACGCCTGCGTAGCCTGATCGCGAATAAGCCCTTTAACATTGATGGAACGCTAGCGCTGGAAATTACGATTAGTCTGGGAGTGGCTTCTCTAAACGCGTCAGATGACTCGAAAGGAGAGAGTTTGCTGCGACGTGCCGATCGCAATCTCCTGCGAGCTAAATCGAGTGGCCGCAATCAGGTATTCACTGAAGAAGAAAGCCTATAGCGGTTCTATCATTCATTGGATAAGGTACAAAATTTTAAGTTTTCGAGAATAGTGTCTTTTCAATTACAAACTTAGTTAACTTAACTTAGTTCCTTAGATAGACGAGAAAGTTAGTCATCGCTTTTAATTTTCAAGTAGATCGAGATAGATTGCCTCTCCTTGAAGGTTCAGCATGCACTCAGGAAGAACTTTATCTATCCCGATCTCCACTGACCCTGGGTTGGGAAGTCTTCCAGATGAACTCCTATCGTCCGATTGCGATCGCACACACTTCATCCCATTCCTCGTTCCCACCACGAACAGGATTTTAACGTTGTTTTTGCTCTTTGCCCTTTTAAGAAAAGTGAATCACACGCATCATTTCGGAGAACTTCCCCTCAAACGCATTGCCGTTTTACGTGCTCTAGGAGGTCTAGGTGACTTGCTGTGCGCTGTTCCCGCTTTGCGATCGCTACGTGCTGCCCATCCTCAAGCAGAGATTGTCCTCATCGGTTTGGGAGCGATCGAGCCGTTAGTCAGGCGTTTTGACCGATACCTAGATACACTTCTGGAATTTCCCGGTTATCCAGGATTACCGGAACAACCCCTGCAAGTAC
>DATNPC010000607.1:0-4523 GCA_036703375.1 Allocoleopsis sp. | reverse complement strand
TAATCTTCCATCTCCTACTGAAACCCCTAAAAATATTGAACTTATCAATAGGATTTTCTGATTCTTAATCCTAAAAAAATATGTAATTCTAATATTGCAGACATTAATGTAAATGAATTACATCAAAGGAGGCGACCGATGGTAGCAGTTGCTGACCCAGTTCAACGTCGGTTGACGATTCAGACTGTAGAAATTGCTCCTAGCACAACCGCTATTCGCTCTTTAGACTGGGATCGCGATCGCTTCGATATTGAATTTGGCCTGCAAAATGGCACCACCTACAATTCGTTCATCATTCAGGGTGAAAAAACAGCACTCATCGACACGTCCCATGAGAAGTTTCGTCAGCTATACCTGGACGCGCTGACAGAACGAATTGACTTCACTCAACTCGATTACTTAATTGTCAGCCATACCGAACCCGATCATAGTGGCTTGGTCAAAGATGTCTTGGCCCTCGCGCCTCAAGTTACGGTTGTGGGGTCAAAGGTAGCGATTCAGTTTCTCGAAGGTTGGGTTCATCAACCCTTTAACCAACTGATCGTCAAAAATGGCGATCGCTTAGACTTAGGCAACGGACACGCCTTAGAATTTGTCATCGCCCCCAATCTGCACTGGCCCGACACGATTTTCACCTATGATGCCAAAACGCGGATTCTCTATACCTGCGATGCCTTTGGTATGCATTATTGCGACGACCACACGTTTGATGAAGATTTAGAACTGATTGAAGAGGATTTCCGGTATTACTACGAGTGTTTGATGGGACCGAATGCTCGCTCGGTACTATCTGCCCTCAAGCGCATGAGTCAGCTACCCGAGATTGCAACTATTGCGACGGGACACGGGCCGCTGTTACACCACCACGTCACCGAACTAACCGGGCGTTACCGCCAGTGGAGTGAAGCGCAGGCTAAGGCAGAAACAACCGTTGCTGTATTTTATATCTCTGACTATGGATTTAGCGATCGCCTTTCGCAAGCGATCGCTCATGGCATCACCAAGACGGGGGTAGCCGTGGAAATGATGGACTTACGGTCAGCTGACCCTCAAGAGGTGAAAGAATTAGTCGGCATAGCTTCTGGGTTAGTCATCGGGACTCCACCCATTAGCGGGGAAGCGGCCCAAAAAGCACAAACGGCAATTAGCACGATCCTAGCAGCGGCCGATGCGAAGCAATCGGTAGGCGTGTTTGAGTCAGGGGCTGGAGATAGTGAATCGGTTTATCTGTTGGCGAACAAGTTCCGAGATTTAGGACTCACTCCTGCTTTTCCACCGATTTTGATTAAACAGACGCCGACAGATGCGACGTATCAGTTATGTGAAGAAGCGGGAACGGATGTAGGTCAGTGGTTATCGCGCGATCGCACGATTAAGCAAAGCAAAGCCCTGGATAGCGATTTAGAGAAGGCCTTAGGACGACTGAGCAGTGGCCTGTACGTTCTTACCACTCGCAAGGGCAATGTTAGTAGTGCAATGGTCGCGTCTTGGGTGGCGCAAGCAAGTTTTAAACCCTTGGGGATATCCGTGGCTGTTGCGAAAGATCGGGCGATCGAATCATTGTTGCATGTCGGCGATCGCTTTGTCCTCAACGTGCTGGAAGCTGGAAATTACCAGAAATTGATGAAACACTTCCTCACGCGCTTCTCCCCCGGTGCGGATCGATTTGCCGATGTCAAGACGTATGCGGCGACCAATGGTTCTCCAATTTTGGCAGATGCGCTGGCTTATATGGAGTGTGAAGTCAAAAGCCGCATGGAGTGTGGCGATCATTGGACAATATACTGCACGGTTGATGTGGGTCGCGTTTCCAAGCCCGACGCCCTGACAGCGGTACACCATCGAAAGGTGGGAAATCATTATTAATTACCGCCGTTTTCACTCGGAAGGTTTGCTATGCCGCACGAAGTGCGGCTTCTGCGGTTTAAGCTGAAAAAGAATCTGTCAGTTGAGTTCATGGCAAATCCTCTCCAAACTCCCCACAGCGGATATCACTGGGATGGAAGTGATGTTCGCTTTTTTGAAGGCTGGTACTACCGCGTTACTTTACCAGACTGCGGTCAGACGTTTGCGTTTATGTACTCCATTGACGATCCCATTGGCGGTAAACCCTGTAGTGGCGGTGCGGCCCAAATACTCGGTCCCGATGATGATTATCTCTGGCGTACTTTCCCGGATAGTAAGCAGTTTTGGGCGTCTTCCGAATCCTTAGCGCTAGGACATTGGGGCAAAACTAACGTACAAACTCAACCTCAATATCTCCATCCAGATAAGTTTGAGCGTCTCATCCTTGAAGGCTATCAAGCTACAGCAACCCTCAATCAGGGCTTGATTCGCGATCCCGCTAGTTCGACTTACTGTCGTTGGCTGTATGAGATCGAGCCTGTGTATGGTTGGGGCGATACGGGTAAACCGCAGCAATCGACGGCTGGCTGGCTTTCTTCTTTTCAGATATTTGAACCCGGATGGCAGATTTTGATGGCACACGGTCTAGCGACTGGCTGGATTGATTGGAATGGCAAGCGCTACGACTTTACAAATGCTCCTGCCTATAGTGAAAAAAACTGGGGTCGTGCCTTTCCCACCAAGTGGTTTTGGCTCAATTGCAACAGTTTCGACAACGAACCCGATCTTGCCCTGACAGCGGGTGGTGGTAGACGGGGTGTACTGTGGTGGATGGAGTCTGCTGCTTTAATTGGTATTCACTACCGAGGCAAGTTCTATGAATTCGTTCCTTGGAACTCCAAAGTTAGCTGGCAGATTCAGCCTTGGGGTTGCTGGCAAATGCAGGCAGAGAATAGCGATTATGAGGTTGAGTTAATCGGTACTACCCAACGTGCGGGGACGCCTCTACGCGCCCCGACTCAAGAAGGCTTAGTTTTCTTCTGCCAGGACACGATGCAGGGTCAAGTAAGTCTGGAACTTCGAGAACGCAACAGAGGAAAATCGAAGGTTATCTTAAAAGCGAGCAGTTCAGTTTGTGGATTAGAAACAGGTGGTGGCCCTTGGCAAGAACCGTGGTATGAAAGTGCGAAGTTCCCTTGGGTTTTGTAAGGAATGAAGTGAGGTTTTCTAACGCAGTCTTGACTCACTCGGCTGAAGCTGATGGGAGTAAAGGCGATCGCTTTTACTTACCTCTAGGCAAAGGGTTAGTCAAGTTAATCAGGTAAATCTTTGTAAGGATTGATACCGAGTCTCTCAGCCTCAGGCTAGAACTGTAGTCAGGCTCTAGTGCAACTCAGCAGAAATACTCACTTGGTTAAAATTCCCGCTCAATCCATCACTTGACCACGGGTCAGAGTCTTCTGCAAAAGAGGCACGAGCATCTACCGTTTCAGGAGAGCGGACTTTATGAAGATTCGCCACATTAAAAATGTCTTATTCGGTTTAGTTGGAGCGTTGGTAATTACTGTAGGATTCTCCGCATTTACAAGAACCATCGCTACCATACGTTTCTATTACTCGATTGCGAACCTAGGAATCCCCGATCTTCCTCCCAGCATGGCTTATTACACGGGTAGTTCAGCTTATGCTCTCAACGACCAAGGACAGGTCATTGGTCAGCTAAGCACGAACACGGGTGCCAGCTATCCTTTTTTGTGGAAGAATGGCGCGATCGCTTCTCGTCTACGACTACTATCGAATTAGGGATTAGCAGCCCAATGTTCATGGCATGGGGTTATTGAAGGAAGCCTCACCCCATTGAAAGTTAGCGAGGACGGATAAATTTGGAACAACAACTACAGCTCCAACTACCTCAGCAAGTGATGGACGCGGTAGCGTCCCGCTTCGACATAGCAGAGTTTTGCCAACGGTGGCAAATCAAGGAATTTTACCTATTTGGTTCAGTATTGCGAGAAGACTTTCGCCCCGACAGCGACATTGATATCATGGTGAACTTCGAGGCAGATGCTCCTTGGGGTTTGCTAGAGTTCGTCCGGATGAAACGCGAACTAGAAACCCTTTTAGGGCGTGAGGTTGACTTAGTTACAAAGAAGTCGATTGAGCAAAGCCACAATTGGATGCGTCGCCAAGAAATTTTAGGCACAGCTCAAGCTGTCTATGTCTCGCGATAGTGCATCCATTCTTGATATTGTCAGAGCTGGGCAATTGGTATTAGCGATAGCACGCTCTAGATGTGGAGAATGAATCGTAAGATCGATCGCCTTTGCTACCACCCTTTGTATGCGATCGCATCTGGCATCAGCAGAATTATCCTTGGACACTGGTGAGGCTCTTACCAAACGCTCAACACTATACAGTCGCTCGCTTCTATAGCCGCACTGAGGCAGAAAATCATAAGCGCTTTCTGGGAAAGTGGATGCCAGCAGCCGAGTTTGAGGTTATCTTCGATGAGACAACTGTGATAGCCGATAATTGAGTGCGATCGCTCCTTGCCATAGGTTGGGTTAACCTCAGAAAACCTAACCTACGGCAAGGGTTACAGTAGTTTTCTACAGGAGTGAAGTGCAGTTTGTAGGGGCGCATGGCTGTGCGCCCTAATGCAGGGTGTATTTCATCGA
>DATNPC010000606.1:0-5014 GCA_036703375.1 Allocoleopsis sp. | reverse complement strand
AAAAAATTTAGGAGTTGGAGCGATGAGCTTCCTGCATCGAGTTATTACTCCTCTGGGAATTGCCGCCGTCTTATGTGGACTGCCTTCTGCTGTTGTCTTAGCTCAGTATAAGTTCCCCCCCATAGCGCAGGGGGAGGCAGCAGATTTCTTAAACCGAGGTCTACAGAAAGCAAGGCAGGGGGACTACCAAGGTGCGATCGCAGACTACACATTAGCGATTCAGTCCAACCCCAACTCAGTTGAAGCCTACCTGAATCGCGGTTTGGCAAATCATGACCTGGGAGACTTCAACAAGGCACTCGCTGACTTTAACCAAGCCCTACGCATTAATCCAAACAACGCGATCGCCCTCTACAACCGAGGAGATGCCCACATGGATGTCGGAAACTTTACTAGCGCGCTGGAGGACTTAAATCAAGCGATTCGGCTCAATCCCAATTATGCGGAAGCCTACAATCAGCGCTCGGTTGTCTACGTCAACATGGGTGAGTCCCAAAAATCCCTAGCCGACTTGAATCAAGCGATTCGGCTCAATCCCAATTATGCCGATGCTTATTACAACCGGGGAAAAACTCGTACTGAATTAGGCGATGCAAGGGGAGCGATAGAGGATTACAACCAGGCTTTGCGCCGAAATCCCAATTTAGCTGAAGCTTACGGCAATCGGGGACTTCTCTATTACCAAATGGGAAACAGGCAAGTTGCCTTAGCCGACTTGCAGCAGGCGGCTCAACTGTTTATGAAGCAGGGAGATAGGGCTAGCTACCAACAAACCTTGAGCTACATCCAGCAGGTTCAACAAACATCCAAACCGTAGCAGTAACTCTCCTGCATAGGATGCCAACCTATCGGAGCATCTCCTCGATTACGATTAACAGCAAAAATCCCACAAAGAATATTGCCGTAGTCAACGGAGTATCGGGAATCTCGTGTGCTTCGACAAGTAGTTCCTCCGTTACCAGGTACAGCAGTGCTACTAACCCGAACGCAAAGAACGCTGCCAAGGTGGAACCAGAAAGCCCTCCAAGCAAGACTACGCCTACGGCTGCACCGAGCGGGAGCAGCAAGGCAATTCCTAATGTGGTGGCTATTACCCGCCCACGCGATACATTGTCTTGGCTGAGTGTAGCTGATACGGACAAACTGAGGAACAAAAGTTCGATGGTTAGGGCAATGGTGAGCAGGATTCCCTCTTTAGCCCCCGCCGCGAATCCAATACCAATGATCAGTCCATCAATCAGCACGTCTACGCCCACCGTCGCAATTAGACTCATGGAGCCAGAGGCTTTTTCAGCCAATTGTTTGACGGCAAGCATTACAGCAATTCCAATCGCGCCGCCAATAATAACTGCCCATAGTGACTTTTCATGGACTACATCCGGCAACAACTCACCAGCCGCCGCCGCGACTACTACGCCTGCTGCCAAATGCTGGACAAAGCTTCTCACCTTTGGTCCCGGTGTTCGCCACGCAGCGATCGCCCCACCCACGGTAGCAGCTGTCACGGGAATTAGGGTATAGGTCAATACATTTAGCAGTGTGCTAGCCAAAAGGGTACCTTCTATAGTTGATGGTGGCTTGTTTCCCTTGATGTAACTGTATGTTGAAGTCTTGGTTTAATGTCGATTTCATGGCTTTCATTCTGCCTCACGTTCGGCGCAGCCCAAGAGCCATCAAACTCAGAAACAGTAGCCCTATTCCTCCTGCTAGGGGATTACGGTCAATCCCCGTCACCCATACTGGAACCTGACCCGTGTACAGTACCAAATCCGCCACATTAATGATGTAGTAGCCCCAGACCAATCCAGCGTGTAGTCCAATTGGCAATCCCAAGCGACCAAGGCGAGCAAGCCTAGCCCACCCCAACGTCAAACCCAGTAGCAACAGCCCTGGGAAACTTGGGATTGTCCGCCAGATTTCAGCCCAAGGTTTGATAAAGTGTACCCCGGCGTAAAAGATACTGCTAATCCATAGAGCCGCCTTGGAGCTATAGTTCCACTGCAACTCATCGACTAACCAGCCGCGAAATAGTAACTCCTCTGCCAATCCAAAGCCCAAAGCCACACCTAATCCTTCTACCACAACCTTGGGCAAGAATTGAGGGGTTGGTTGCCAGGTTAACCAGCCCAATCCACCCTGGAAGAGAAACAGGAATACTAGGCTGAGTAGCCCCACACACAGACCCTTCAGTAGCTCTAACCCATTCTGGCGGGTTCGTACTAAACCGTGACGTTGAAGAGGGTGGGGTGAGGAATGAACTTTTTGCCCCCAGAGTCGGAGCAGCCAAACAAACTCGCCATACAACAGAGGCATGGTAATGAGGCTGGCTGTGTTACCCGTCCCCCAAAGCCAATAAATAGGCGCAGCAAAAGGCAGCCATAGCAGTAGTAAAGTCAGCATGAAAATACCCAGCCGTGCGGGGGCAGGATAACGAGCTAAGTTGGTAAAGTTCAAGTGAGATACTGGCATCCAATAGTCCCTATTTACGCACAACTATCAATGTTCCCAGCCTCACCTGCTCGTACAATGCCTGAATGTCAGGGTTTCGCATCCGGATGCAGCCGTGGGAAACGGGCTGTCCCACCAACTTCTCATCATTGGTGCCGTGAAACCCGATCGCATTACGTCCGTCAGACCAAAAACCAATCCACCGAGAGCCTAAAGGATTATTGGGGCCAGATGGGATGAGGTCACCTGTAATTGGATGCCGCCAGACGGGGTTGCGTTGCTTTTGGAGAACTTTGAAGGTACCCGTGGGTGTTTCCCAACCTGGCTTCCCGATAGCAACCGGGTAACTAGCAAGCCGCTGGTTCCCCCAGTAACTTTCGACTCTTGCCTCACTCAAATCAACAACTAACCGGGTACTGATGGCGGCAAGAGCTTTAGTCAGCTCAGGAGTAAAGAGTGAAACCCGTGCCATCTTAGTTGTCTTTGGTCTTGCTTCAGACTCCTGTTTCACTTCAGGCTCCGATCGCGCCACTGAAAACAACACTCCTGCTGACCCGAAGCAAATGAGCATTAGGCTTGTCTTGAACGAGTTATTGATGCCCCTAGTCACTCAGACAAAACTCCCAGGCTATCTTTAATGAGGAGGAGCGCACTGAGCATCATCAGGCAGGCAACGAGCAAACTGCTAGCGGCATCTGCCCATAGCCAATTTAGGTAGAAAACAGCTAACGCCGCCAGGATGAGACTCACCGAACTAGCCGCATCAGCGATCGCATGAAGAAAAACCCCTCGCAAATTTAAGTCGTGGTGACTATCAGAGTAGAGCAAGCTGGCATTCACGCCTTTGACAACAAAACCTAAGGCTGCCATTATCAACATGGGTAGACCCAAGACAGGTTGCGGTGAGTAGAATCGCTCGATAACTTTCCAGGCAATTAAGGCAGCAATTCCCATCAGAATCAAGCCATTGATGAGGGCAGCCCAAGCTTCGACTTGCTCAGAGTTGAACGTTGTTTCGTTTTTAACCGAACGCTCAGCAAACCAGGTAGCAATCAGTGCTACCCCAATCGCCAGCACATCGACTAGCATATGTCCGGAAACCGCTAGCAGTGACAAACTGTGAGTCCACAGCCCAGTTACCAGTTCTGCCAGGAAAAGACCGCTCCGCATCCCGAAGACAATCCAGAGGAGGCGTCTCTTTTGCGTACCCAGCCAAGTTTCTTGGTAACTTAGGTGGGAGCGCTCGCTGTGTTCTTTTTGTGTAGATGTCATTAACGTAGCCATAGGAGCAGTAATCAACTGAAGCGATCACAAAATTGTCGGTGTCCTACTTCAGCACTCTAGTCGCATTTAGAATAGCCAGCAGCGCTACACCCACATCGGCAAATACGGCTTCCCACATAGTCGCCAAGCCAAAAATTCCCAGTGCGATAAATACGCCTTTGACTACCATTGCTAGAACAATGTTTTGCCAGACAATTTGATGAGTTTTTCTGCCAATTTTTATCGCCTCAGCTATCTTTGACGGCGCATCGGTCATGATCACAACATCGGCAGTTTCAATAGCGGCATCTGAACCCAATCCCCCCATTGCCATACCGACATCGGCTCTAGCAATCACGGGTGCGTCATTGATTCCATCACCGACAAATGCCAGCTTGCCTTTTTTCCCGACTTCCCAGAGTAACTTTTCGACAGCGGTAACTTTATCCTCTGGCAATAACTCAGCCTGATAGGAATCTAGTCCTAGCTGTTGAGCAATTTGCCCAGCGACAGCTTGAGAATCCCCGGTTAACATTACCAGTTTCTCAACTCCCAATCTTTTGAGAGATTTGATAGCCCCAACAGCGTCTTTCTTCAGTTCATCCGCAATTACAATGTATCCTGCATAAAGACGCTCCAGCGCCAAGTGAACAACAGTTCCCTCGACATTGCAGGTGTTATGCTTGATATTTTCTAAATGCATCAGGCGGTCATTTCCTGCCAGCACCTCCCGATTTTCTACCAAGGCACTGATGCCGTGACCTGCAATCTCCTTGTAAGCTCCTACTGTAGATTCATCAATCTGTTGACCGTAGGCTAACCGGATAGATTGAGCGATTGGATGGTTAGAGTGTAATTCAGCAGCGGCAGCTAATCGCAGCAATTCCTCTTTACTGAAGCCCTTTTGAGGAACGATTTGCGTCACCTTAAATACGCCTTCAGTCAGGGTTCCTGTCTTATCAAATACAACCGTTTTGACTGACGCGAGAGTATCTAGGAACGTCGAACCTTTGACCAAAATTCCTCGTCTAGCCGCACCACCCACCCCGCCAAAATAGCCAAGCGGAATACTAATTACCAGTCCACAGGGACAGGAAATTACTAATAGAATCAGGGAACGGTAAACCCATTGGGCAGCGGTGGCTCCTGGAATAATTAAGGG
The DNA here is from genome assembly GCA_036703375.1 of Allocoleopsis sp. GTDB lineage: Bacteria > Cyanobacteriota > Cyanobacteriia > Cyanobacteriales > Coleofasciculaceae > DATNPC01. The sequence continues at coordinate 141 of DATNPC010000606.1, read as the reverse complement.
GGGTAGTAGTGCTACCAAGAGCGAGGCAATCACAACAATGGGTGTGTAAATTCTGGCAAACTTGGTGATAAATTTCTGAGTTTCAGCTTTTTTGCTGCTGGCGTTTTGCACCAAGTCCAAAATCTTAGCAATGGAAGATTC
>DATNPC010000605.1:0-28144 GCA_036703375.1 Allocoleopsis sp. | reverse complement strand
AGTTGGCATCCGTGCAGGCATCTCACCACGAGCATCATCACCACGACCACGGTCACCATCACGACCACGAGCATCATCACGACCACGACCACCATCATCACTAAGCCTCTCTTGCCTACATCCTGTAATGCCGCCTAAATTCCCCAATTCTGGGGGACTTTGGATGTATTCTTTCCCCTTGCATTGGGGGGCTGGGGGCAAAAAAAGTAATTCATTCAACAGTTGTAGGGACATAGTCATTGATATATCCCTACAACTGTTTTTCCTAGCCGCTAAAATTACGCTGGATGAGTTGCTGGCATAGCCCAATGGCAGATATTCAAATCGAGATTCAAGGACAAGATGCGATCGCGGCAGCGCAAGACTTGTTTTCCACTTGTGGCTTAAATGGAAATTACGAGATTGTGGAAGAGACCCAAAAAGAAGGGACTTTAGCCGCGATCGCAACGGTTATCGGTATTGTTGGCACGACAAGTGCGGCTGCCGAACAAATTCGGAACTGGTACCAAGACTATAAACAGGGCAAGTCTGGGAAAAAGATTGAGAAGGTATCAATTGTAGGACGCAATGGTCAGCGATTGCTGTTAGATACTTCTACACTACTAGAGCAAATTCAGAAAAGTTTAGTAGGCTGAAGCGGTAAGCCGGTGAAAACGCTCAATCTCCAGCAGAAAAAATACCAAAACAGTGGTGTCGTAGGAGCAAAGTATTCGGGTATAGGTAAATTAATTACTTTTAACAATACGTCTTGGCAGTTCAAAATTTGAAATATGAACTTGCCAATTGTTTACCATCCTGACTACGTTGCACCTCTTCCAGAAGGGCATCGCTTCCCCATGCCCAAATTTGGGAAACTCTACGAACGGCTATTATGCGATCGCGTTGCCACACCCGCACAATTCCATGCCCCCACAATCCCACCGACCGAATGGATCGAACGAGTTCACACCCCAGAGTATGTCAAAGCCTACTATGAAGGTACCCTTGACCCCAAAGCTCAACGAAGAATTGGACTACCCTGGAGTTCCGCTTTGGTGAAGCGAACTTGTACGGCTGTCGGGGGTACCATCCTCACTGCTCAACTCGCACTTCAGTATGGTTTAGCCTGTAACACGGCAGGTGGTACCCATCATGCTTTTCCCAGTTATGGCTCGGGTTTTTGTATCTTTAATGACTTAGCGATCGCGTCTCGTGTGCTTCAACACCTGAACCTAGTGCAAAAAATTCTCATCCTCGACCTTGATGTGCATCAAGGAGACGGTACTGCTTTTATTTTCCAAGAGGACGCTAGTGTCTTCACCTTTTCCATGCACTGCGAGGCAAACTTCCCTGGCACTAAACAAAAAAGCGATTTAGATGTTTCGTTGCCGGTCGGGATGGATGATGAAGCTTACCTACAAACTTTAGCCAACTATCTTCCCGATCTCCTATCCGAGGTTCAGCCCGATCTAGTACTCTATGACGCTGGAGTCGATCCACATGCAGGCGATCGCTTAGGCAAGTTAGCCTTGACAGATACGGGTCTTTACCGTCGCGAGATGCAAGTTTTGAGTACCTGCGTCGCGGCTGGCTATCCCGTTGCTAGCGTGATTGGTGGTGGCTATGCAGATGACCTCGATGCTCTGATTTATCGACACTCCTTACTTCATCGCGCTGCTAGTGAGCTCTATCGCCAGTATCGGCTTTGATGCTCAACTAGTGATAGAGCTAGCGTTTCGTTATCATTGATACACTGATTGGAATAAGGTCGCTCTACCCAGCTTTAGGAAAAACCGTGCTGCTATCCAAAGGTTTTGAAGTTGAAATGTACACCGGCACCCCCCAAGGGGAGATTGTCGGTCTTTCCGATCGCATTGTGGCGTCTTTAGACGGATTCGTGCGGGAGCCAGATAGCCGCAACGTCGAATATACGACTGCGCCTCTGTATGGCTACGATCGCCTCTTGTGTGCCTTGGTGCGTCCTCGGCAACAGCTGCGGGATTACATAAAAAGTTTAGGGGATTATACCTTGATTCCCGGTAGTACGTTGTCCTTGGGCGGGAGCGATCGCTTTTACCGTTCTGACCCTGATAACCCTTACCATACCTATATCGAGCAAACTTACGGTACCAAGGTAGTCACTGCTAGCATCCACATTAATGTGGGGATTAGCGACCCCGAAGCTCTGATGCGAGCTTGTCGCCTGATTCGCACGGAAGCTCCTCTTTACCTGGCTCTGAGTGCCTCTTCTCCCTTTCTCAATGGAGAGCCTACTGGCTATCACTCTACACGTTGGGCAGTCTTTCCTAAAACACCAACCGATGTTCCCCTGTTTGAAAGCCATGCCCATTTTATCCGGTGGACGCACGAGCAATTGAGGCTAGGGACGATGCAAAACGTCCGTCACCTGTGGACATCCGTCCGCCCCAATGGCAATCGTCGTCCCTACGACCTCAATCGGTTGGAGTTGAGAATTTGTGACTTGATGGAAGACCCAATTGCGTTGCTAGCCGTGATGGCACTGCTCGAAGCACGCCTAATTCAGCTGCTAGACGATCCAACGCTCGATCCTTTGGAAAGAAGCTCTCTACCCGCCTCTAATCGAGCGAGTGACTTAGTGGCTTTAACCGATGCCAATGAAGCAGCCGTTGCTCAATTGAGTTTAGATGCCGAATTGAGGCACTGGCAGGACGGCAGGAAAATTTTGGCGCGGGATTGGATCGAAGAAATCTATCAAGAGGTTTTGCCAGTTGCGAAAAAGAACGGTTTTAGCTGCTTTCTCTCACCTGTCAAGAAAATTCTTCGAGAAGGTAACACGGCTCAAAAGTGGTTGCATCGACAAGCTCTGGGTCTCGACAGCCAGAACGTAATTGTTCGAGCCATTCAAGCTATGGAAGAGCAGGAACGCGACCTGGAAGATAAATTGTGTCAGTTGTTGGTTGCCTAACTTGTTTTAGCACAGTCCTGCTTCTTTACAAATCAAAATATCTAATCTTTTCCTTGGGATTAGCTTTTATTAAAAAAATATATATATCCTCGGTCTTGGGTAGGAATAAAGTCCTAAGAGAGGGGGTTACTCTCCTGGTTCAGATTTTTCGTGGATTTCATGTTAAGGGTTGTCCTGGTTCATCCGCAAATTCCGCCGAATACGGGCAATATTGCCCGAACTTGCGCGGCGACTGGCACTCAATTGCACTTGGTAGGGCCATTGGGTTTTGAAATTAGCGATCGCTACCTCAAGCGTGCGGGACTGGATTACTGGCCTTACGTCAATCTTCACTACCATGACTCCCTTGACGCCTTTAAAACCGTTAGGCAGCAGCAAGGCGGGCGATGGATAGGTTTTTCTGCGGCGGGCAAATTCAACTACATTCGCTTCCAATTTCAAGCCAATGACTGGCTGCTATTTGGCAGCGAAACCACCGGCCTACCGCCCCATGTCCTGGATGCTTGTGATGCGACTGTGTTTATTCCTATGACTCAGCCAGGAGTGCGTAGTTTGAACCTTTCCGTTAGTGCTGCGGTTGGTTTATTTGAAGCACGGCGTCAGTTGGGCTACTTAGAATAAGGATTTCTTCTAAGCATTTTTGCCTTGCTCAATGCTGTATTCATATATGCATATCGAAAGATTTAAGCTAGCAATACTTTAACCAAAGCTAGGTCTACAGCAGGATGAGATTTGGTCAATAATTTTAATTTGTTTATGAGAGTAAAATAATTAGCTGATAATTTTGCTACATAGAATACGGATATTGAGATAGTTCTGATAAGAAATTTATATAAAAAAGCTAGCGATGGGACGCGCAGTGACTGATAGATTTTTTTCATCCGAAATTGCTGCACCCAATAGACCAAAATCATCTGTCAGTCAGGAAATTCAAGCTTTTTGTAACTTTTTTTGCCGACAAGTAGCTGACAAAACTAGGGAGTAAGTTGTACGATTTTTCAGTTGTTGTCTTGCCTAGGGGTAGCGTAAAGTTCCGTCTGGGTTCAGTTGATTGCTAGACTAAGCGGTTGCAGGATGTTCTACAAGGATGAGGATTCAGGCAAAAATTTTGAGTTTTGTTTTCTGGTCTTGTCTTCTTCCGGAGGAAAGCCTGCCCGGTCAGTATGTTCTATGCAGCAAGCCTTGGCAACAGTTGTACCAAGCTCTCTGGTGTCTCTACTGTCAAAACTATTCCTTGCCAGAGGCACCCAGAACTATTGCTTCTTAAGGGTGAATCGAGTGGTTGCCATCAAGGACGGAATTTTACCAAGTCATGTCAACTTGTTTAATTCAAAAAAGCAACTTGTCTAAATTAAAAAAGCAGGGTACTCTTGCCTAAGTATGCTTACTGTCTGTGATCTCAATCACATTTAGAGGTGAGTTGCCTCATTGACTGGTAAAAAAACATTCAGGAACTGTTAAGCGCTCGTCACACACTAGGAGGTCGTTTTTGAAACGAAGATTTACGCAAAAGGTCAAGAAAGTTCCGGCCTGTGCAGCAGACTCCTTTGAGGCGTTAGTGAAGCTCTATGTCGGAAAGCACCCATTTGGTGCAGCAATTCCGGCCGATGTCAATCGTAGGGCGCGCACTTCTGCCGCCATGATTGGACTTGCCATCTCTATGGGAACTACGGGTCTATTGCTGACTCAACAAGGCGATGAAGCAGTAGCCGTTGAGCCGGTGGCGGTCGAGCCAAATATCCCAAGCCCTCCCGTTGAGTCGAGTACGACTGTTTCTCCTGCATATGTAGCAGAGCCGACAATCCTCGCTACGGCGAAACTGTCGATGCCCGCGCCGTCAACAACGCCAGCGGACTTCAAGCCGAACTCATTGCCTGCAGTCGAGCACCAGGTGAAAAAAGGGGAGACGCTGTGGGAACTATCCAAGTCTTATGAGGTACAGCCAGAAGCGATTGCTGCTTCTAATGGGTTCAAATCGAGTGCTGTGCTCCCAGTGGGGCAAAAGCTTAAAATTCCTTCTGTGAACGGAATCGTTCATGAAGTTAAAGAAGGAGAAACCGTCGAAGCGTTATCTAAATCCTATGGTGTGGAGCCGACACAGCTACAATCCGGAGCTTCCGTGTCGGAATCAGGTCAGCTGAAAACGGGTGAATCCGTTACGGTTCCTGGGAATGTCAATGACTTGTTAAAGGCAAGGCAAACTCTTGCTCTCAACAACTTAAAAGAGCAAAAGAACCGTTTAAATGACAGTCTGGCGGAGTTGAGGTCTGAGGAGTCTACCAATTTATCTGAACTGGCAACGGTACCCAAAGCAGCTGAATCAACAGCAGCGCCGTTGACCCCTGTTACTTTACCGTCTGCGGTTCTGACACCGCAAACGCCAATAGCAAGCGCATCACCATCAGGGGTTCATGGAGCAAACCCTGTGGTCATCCCGGTGCCAACTCCAGAACTAGCGGCAACACCGACTAGCGGTAACGCCGCACGGCAGCTTCAGTCGCCGGTGGTTATCCCGGTGCCAACTCCAGAACTGGCAGCAACACCGATTATCGAACAGAAAACCGCACGGCAGATGCAATCGCCGGTGGTGCTTCCCACGCCGAGTCCAGAAATCGCTGCGTCACCGGTACTCCAGCACAGAAGTACCCAGTCATTGGACGCGCCAGTAGTTATTCCCGTGCCGACTCCAGAAATGGCAATCTCACCGGCACTTGAACCGAAGACGGCGCAAACTCCCGATGTAGCGCTCAATCCTGTTACTACTCCGGAAGCCGTTACAAAACCCCAAGTGCCACAGCGCGTGCTGATGCAAACATTGCCTTCAGACGCAGCGTCAAACGTTTATAAAGTCAAACCTGGAGATACACTGGATGCGATCGCGCGTCGCTACGGCATATCCCGTACAGAGATAGCGCGAACCAATGGAATTGACAATCCCAATTTGCTGAGCATTAACCAGCAGATCAGGATTCCACAAGCCCAGTCCAGTAATACTACCAATCCAACCATCGCATTGCTGCCTGGTCTCAACTCTAAATCCGGTAGTTCTGCTTCCGGACAAGAGCAGCAAGGGGTAACCATCCCTACCGTTGCCCTGGCTAGCGTACCCGACCGGGCTACTCTCACAGCGCCCACAGCAGTGGCGTCGGATGCACAAGCACCTAGTCGTACAATTCTTGCTCAATCCACCGTTGCCAGTAGCGAACCAGCCAATTCTACAGTCGCGATTGATAGCAAGCGCAGTCAGCCTGCCAACGACCAAAACAATCCCTACGTAGAAAAATTGAGAGCTGACATTCTCAAGCTTCGGGAACAATATCGGCAAACGAGTGCCAGTGGTCAGACCACAGCAGCGGTCGATATTGCAGTTCCCACGGTGACAATGCCAATTGCTTCTAGCAGGGATAATTCCTCTACATCTACCCGGATTAATCCGGAGTTTAAACCCAATCCGCGCAACGAAAACTTACAAGCAGAGCGCGAACGGCAGCAGCAACCGTGGCTGTCACAAAAGGGACCGATTCCTATCGAAGTGCCTCCACCAGAAACTAACCGACTGGGAGCACCGCAGGATTTGGTAGCATCTGCCCCGGCACCAGCAGACAGCTATAACCCGATGATTCGGACGCCCGTGGGACAAACAGTTTCTCCTAAACTGCCTCCCCTGAATGCGCCAGATATGTATCTGCCAGAGAATTCTACTCAGTTTAATGGCTACATTTGGCCGACGAAGGGCGTACTGACTTCAGGTTACGGAATGCGTTGGGGACGGATGCACAAAGGGATTGACATTGCAGCCCCCATTGGCACTCCTGTTTTTGCTGCTGCTCCTGGTGTTGTTGTTAGTGCTGGTTGGAACTCCGGTGGATACGGCAATTTGGTGGAAATTCAACATCCTGATGGCAGCTTGACAGTCTATGCCCACAACAACCGAATTTTGGTACGTCGCGGGCAAGAGGTTGCTCAGGGTCAACAAATTTCTGAAATGGGTACCACGGGTCGTAGTACAGGACCGCACTGTCACTTTGAAGTGCATCCGCCCGGACGCGGAGCGGTCAACCCAATTGCCTTTCTGCCCAAGCGGTAGTGTTTGGTATTAACCATGCCAGTGCGTGTTGGGGGGAGCCACACGGCTCCCAACCCAGCCGACCGGAGACTATAGCAATTATCGGCGTACATGTGCTAGATTAATAAAGGCGCAAAAAGCTTGGCTCAGTAGCTCAGTGGTTAGAGCAGGGGACTCATAAGCCCAAGGTCGCAGGTTCAAATCCCGCCTGAGCCATTTAAGGAAAATAACTAGAAAAATACCAATCGGTAGAGATGGTTTTTTAGAACGGTCTCTTTTAGGCTGCTGTGAAACGGAGTAACCCTCGTTACACAAGATTGTCATAGTCTCCTCTTCTCCATTCAGCTCTCTTGACCTGAGATTGGGTGGTTACTTCTGTGAAACTACACTAGCATTGGGATGACTTGCACAATTGAACCCTTTGGTATATTTATTAACTTGACAAGAGTGTATTAATCTGTATTTGCGAAGCCACAAGCCCGTTGTGAGGTGACACACTTATGGGGCTGCGGAGGCGAGAGGCAAAACCTCAAAAGTAGGCAATAGAGAGTGAAGAGTAGGCAATACATACGATCGACGATGAGAGTGGGGCAGGCACTTTCCTTGAACAACAAGGATGCTGCCCCTACTTTCTTGAGGGCGTTCCCCGGACACGATCGCATCCGTAATGGCTGGAAGAAACATGATTTTCTGTGTTCTTCCAGCCATAAGGGTTTCAGAATGTGTTTCTTGCAAGTGTCTCGATTGCGGGCATTGAGGAGTCAAACCCAAAGCTATATCCTTAGCTTCTAGTTCCTACTCAGCCAAAGGCGTGTCAACACGAAGTATATTGAGGACGATCGATTATTGTGAGAATTTTGCTGGTAGAAGACGATGAGAGCATTGCTGAAGTGCTTAAGGCTGCTCTTACCAGTCAGCATTATTTAGTTGAGCTGGCGACTGACGGCGAGGTAGGTTGGCAGCTAGCAGAAGCCTTTGAGTATGACTTGATATTACTGGATTTGATGCTGCCTAAGCTTGATGGTATTAGCTTTTGTCGGCAGCGAAGGGCTAAAGGCGATCGCACTCCAATTCTCCTGTTAACAGGTCAAGACACGAGTACCAACAAAGTCATGGGGTTGGATGCGGGGGCAGATGACTACATCGTCAAGCCGTTTGACTTGCACGAACTCTTAGCTCGGATTCGAGCGGTACTGCGCCGAGGCGGTTCCACTCCTGTACTCGTTCTCGAATGGGAAAACTTGTGCCTAAATCCCAGTAATTGCCAGGTTACTTACAACAATCAACTCCTGCATCTTACCTCCAAGGAGTATGCGCTCTTAGAACTTTTCTTACGCAACACTCATCGCATCTTCAGCCAAAGCGCACTGCTCGATCATCTCTGGTCGTTTGAAGAACCCCCTTCAGAAAATGCCGTCAGAGCTCATATCAAGAGTTTACGTCAGAAACTCAAGAAAGTAGGAGCGGCAGCCGATTTGATTGAAACCGTATACGGGTTGGGGTATCGGCTCAAACCGCTTAAGCCCAGAGAACCCTCTGCCACCGAGTCATCCGAGCGGACGGCTTCTCTGGACGATCCACTAGAGTTAACTACATCTGGGACTTATATCGGCAAAGTGCGAGGTGGTGACAGTGCCACTTCAGTTTACGCAGAATTCCCCAGTCAGGAAACGCGATCGCAAGGGGCAGTACAAATGCTAGCCTACTCGAATGGCGTTAACGAGTCTTCAACCCGATCGCCATCTCACCCCTCCTCACACTCCTCGCCGGCAGCGACGGATAGCCACTGCCCGCAACCGAAAATCACACCTGAACTGATTAACTCAATCTGGGAGCGATTCAAGGATAAGTACAGCGATCGTATTGCTGTTTTGGAACAAGCGCTTGCCGCTGCGATCGATGATGGACTCAGCGAAGGCTTGCGGCAGCAGGCCAAGCAAGAAGCACACACATTAGCAGGTTCGTTGGGGAGTTTTGGCTTTGCCGAAGCATCTCGGTTGTCTCGTGAAATCGAACAAACGTTTCAAGTCGCAGGACGGCTGAGTCAGGCGCAAAAGGAGCAACTCTCCCTACAAGTTGTGGCTTTGCGGCAAGCATTGCAACAACCACCCGTCATTGCTACACCGATTCAGGATGAGTCTACCCAAACGGTTGCTACGCCTGAATCTGCGACGATTAAACCACCTCCTCGGCTGTTAATAGTTGATGATGATGCCGCACTGGGTCTGGTTGTGAGGGCAGAGGTGACAGCGCGAGGTATGCAAGCAGAGATAGCTACCGATTTATCCCAAGCACGGGACGCGATCGCTCGCCATCGACCGGATGTCGTGCTGTTGGATCTTTGCTTTCCCGACTCAGCCGAGAATGGATTGGAGCTATTGGCGGAATTGACCAATGCCGACCCTCCCGTACCCGTCTTAGTCTTTACGGCCCAGGAAAGTTTTGCCGATCGCGTTAAAGTGGCTCGTTTAGGTGGACGTGGCTTCCTGCAAAAACCCGTAGACTCGACTCAAATCTGTCGAGCGATCGCCCAAGTTCTAGAACCCACTAGCACGCCTGAAGCTCAATTGCTGATTGTGGACAATGACCCGCAAGTCCTAGATTCTGTGCGTAGTTTACTAGAGCCTTGGGGATTTAAGCTCACGTTACTGGACGATCCGTTGCAGTTCTGGGATACTTTAGAGCAGTCAGCGCCCGATGTCCTAATTCTCGCTCTGGAAATGCCAGAGTTGAGCGGCATCGACCTATGCCAAGTGGTTCGGAATGACCCCCGTTGGAGTGAGTTACCGGTCTTACTGCTATCAACTCACGCCGATGCCCAAATTGTGCATCAAGTCTTCACTTCGGGGGCAGATGACTACATCGCTAAGCCGATTGTCGGTCCAGAACTCCTCGCTCGCGTGCTGAATCGCGTCGAGCGGGTTCAAATGCAGCGTAAGCTTCGCAAATTTATAAATTAGATAATATTTATCTATGAACACCATTTTGAACTTTTAATACTGTAGCTCCCATTTACTCTTGTCATTTGGGACACTAAGAAAGGCTCCTCAAGAGGTCGTTTAACCTCTATGAAACGCTTCCGGAACCAAGAAGTGACTAAACATAATATTGGGTTGGTCTGGCTGTATCTACTAGCTCTCTTCTGTATTGGTTGGTTCTTGTATCAAAGCGTTGTTCGCTCTCTGGGAGCTGTCCATCCCCCGATACCAGCTCAAGCTCAATTAGCATTACTCCAGAATACATCCTTCCACTCTGTAGAGATTGAATCGGAAAAGTATGATGATCTAGATGCTGGGCAACAGCGATTTTTAGAAACGCCCTTCCCAACTGCTTTACTGGTGGAGCGAAGCTGGCAACAGCTAGAGAAAATGCCAATTGATGCCCCACAAGGGCAACAACTATCTAATAGTATCAAACGCTCGATCGCTAAAAGATTAACTTTGATGAAGCCGTTCGTCGATGCCGGTGTTGGGTGGGATTGGCACATACCCGCCGAGCGTCTTCTAGTCGAAGCTAACGAGATCGAGCCAGAAAACGTTTTTTACGATCGCATCGCCCAAGGCTTCACCGCGAACAGTGACCTGTTACCAGTGACTCAGGTCTATACAGAAACAGCAGTACTGCCGATTCCAACGCTTTTACTGGTCTTTCTGGGTGTCTCCAGTCTAGGGTTAGCGATCGCGTTGTGGATATCCTATTGGCTAAATTACCAACGACTGGAGCATCGGCGCGAGGAACAACTGAGGCTGGCTCTAGAAGCGGCTCACATGGGGACTTGGGACTGGAACGTCCTGACGAACCAAATCTCCTGGTCAAGCGGTCAAGAAGAGTTATTGGGTCTAGCTCCTGGTAACTTTGACGGTACCTATGAAGCCTTTGTCGCCTGCATTCATCCCGACGATCGGGAATTGGTGATTCAGACGACGAACTTTGCTCGCCAGTCTCGCAGTGACTACGATCGGGAATTTCGCGTCGTGTGGCCCGATGGTAGCATTCACTGGATTGAGGCGAAAGGGAAATTTTACTACGACCGGGACGGTCGAGCCGTTCGCATGCTGGGGACAGTGATGGATATCAGCGATCGCAAACATCGCGAAGAGCAACTGAGATTGCTGGAATCGGTAGTGCTGACGACCAATGATGCCGTCCTCATCACTCAAGCCGAACCCATAGACTTACCAGGGCCGAGGATTATTTACGTCAACCCAGCCTTTACTCAGCTCACCGGCTACACTCCTGAGGAAGTCATGGGTCAAACACCACGCCTTCTCCAAGGCGGAAATACCGATCGCGCAACCTTGAATCAAATTCGAGCTGCTCTCCAGCACCAGGAGTCGGTTCGGCTTGACATCAGTAATTATCGCAAGGATGGTTCGCAATTTTGGGCTGAACTGAGTATCGTGCCAGTCGTGAATGAGAACAGTCAGTTGACGCACTGGATAGCTATACAGCGCGATATTTCTCAGCGCAAGCGAGTAGAAGCCGAACTCAAAACTCGCGTTCGGCAGCAGGCTGCGATCGCTCAACTCGGTCAACAGGCTCTTGCCAGCAGCCAACTGTCCCCCCTGATCGGCCAGGCAGTGGCGTTGATTGCACAAACCCTTGAGGTGCAGTATTGCAGCGTCCTAGAACTCCTACCTAATAGCAAGACGTTGCTCCTCCGGGCGGGTGTAGGTTGGTCAGCAGAACGGATCGGACAAGAAACGGTAACGGTCGAGACAGATTCGCAAGCTGGATATACTTTAGCGTCAGGTCAGCCAGTTATTGTTGAAGACTTAAGGACAGAAGTGCGGTTTAGAGGTTCACCTCTGCTTTACGAGTATGCAGCAGTCAGCGGAATCAGTGTAGTGATTCAAAGTCAAAATCGTCCCTATGGAATTTTAGAAGCCTATACGACCCAACAACGGCAGTTTACCGAAGATGATGTTTACTTTCTCCAAGCGGCAGCGCATGTACTAGCGACGGCAAGCGATCGCCAACATGTCGAAGAGGCACTCCGTCAAGCGTATGATGAATTAGAAATTCGAGTTCAGGAACGAACGGCCGAGCTGGAACAGGCGAATTTAGAACTCCAGCAAAAAATCATAGAACGCAAGCAGGCTGAGGAGGAACGAGCCAAACTCATTGCGATCCTCGAAGCGACGTCTGATTTTGTCGCGACGGCGAGTGTCGATGAACGAATTCACTACTTAAACGGTGCGGCGCGGAAGATATTCGGATTCGGGAAGGATGAGGATTTGGCGAATTTCGCCCTTTGGGATACTTGCCCGAACTGGGCGTATGAAGTTATTCGCAACGAAGGCATTCCCACTGCAATTCGCGATGGCGTCTGGATTGGTGAAACCGTTTTTCTCAGCCAGGATAGCTCGACAGGAGGCAGGAGCGACAGCGAAACGGTAGCCACGTTAGGTGCATCAGCACCTCCAGTCGAGAAACCAATTGCAAGCTCTGAGGACGGCATCGTTCGGCAAGAAATTCCTGTCAGCCAGCTGATTATCGCCCATAAAGCACCCGATGGCAGTGTCAACCTGCTCTCGACGGTTGCTCGTGACATTACAGAACAAAAGAAGATAGAAGCAACACTGCTAGAAGCGGAGCGTCGTTGGCGCAGCTTACTGGAAAATGTTCGCCTTGCGGTTGTCGGCCTCGATCGCGCTGGCAAGATTGAGTATGTGAATCCGTGTTTCCTGGAATTGGTTGGATACACCAAAGCTGAGGTGAAAGGGCAGGACTGGTTTGAGATGTTCCTACCGCCGCAGCAACAACATCAGCTCAAAGACAACTTTCTCAAATTACTGGATTTAGAGCAGGATTTTTACACCCATAACTGGAATACCATTCTCACCCAGTCTGGCGAAGAACGGGTAGTGGCTTGGAACAACACGCTATTGCACAACTTGCAAGGTGAGGTTGTGGGCATGATGAGCATTGGGGAAGACATCACGGAACGCTACGCGATCGAACGCATGAAGGATGAGTTCATCTCCGTGGTAAGTCACGAACTGCGAACTCCCTTGACTTCGATCCACGGTGCCTTGAATCTATTAGTCAGCGGTTTACTCGACGCCCAATCGATACGAGGGCAGCGCGTGATTGAAATTGCCGCCGAAAGCGCCGAGCGTCTAGTCCGGTTGGTCAACGATATCCTGGAACTGGAACGCCTGGAGTCGGGCAAAATCTGTTTGTTAATGCAACGTTGCAATGCCGCTACCTTGGTTGAGACAGCGATCGATATGATGCAGGTGGTGGCCAATCGCGCCGGAATTACGTTAGTTGCCTCTCCTCAATCGATTCAGTTCAAGGCAGACTGCGATCGCATCATTCAGGTACTCACCAATCTACTCGACAATGCCATTAAGTTTTCTGCTCCAGGCGCTACCGTTTGGCTATCGGTGGAGTTAGAGCCTGAGAGTGAAAAAGGCGCGGAACGCTTAGGACACGGCGACGTGGAGCAAGAAAATCTGACGCTCCGATCGCCCAACTCTAATCCTAAACTCCTGTTCGTGGTTAAAGACCAAGGCCGGGGCATTCCGGCTGATAAGCGTGAAAGTATCTTTGAGCGCTTTCATCAAGTGGATGCCTCTGATTCTCGCAAAAAAGGCGGTACGGGCTTAGGATTGGCGATTTGTCGTAGTATCGTGCAGCAGCACGGTGGACGGATTTGGGTTGAGAGTACCCTTGGAGAGGGTAGCACTTTTTACTTCACGCTACCCCTAAAAGTCCAGGAGGATCATGATGAAACCCAAGCGCATTTTGGTGATTGACGATGAAGATGGGATTCGGGAAATTATCCAGATTTGTCTGGAGACTGTTGCTGGATGGGATGTGTTGACGGCGGCTTCGGGTAGCGAAGGATTAAAGCTCGCCTTGAGCGAACAACCCGACGCTATTTTGCTGGATGTGATGATGCCGGATATGGACGGCCCTACAACGTTTGGACAGTTGCAATCCGATCGCGCCACTCAACATATTCCGACTATCTTACTGACGGCAAAAGCCAAGATTAGCGAACAACAGCAATTTATTAACTTAGGTGTCACAGGTGTTATTACCAAGCCTTTTAAGGCTAGGGATTTAGTCGATCAGATATGCAATATTTTGCATTGGAGCGAACAATAAGGGATAGACGCTCAAGTTATTGTTGCTCTAAAGACACTTTTGAAACTTTTTACCAATCAATCATTCACTCAATAGAGTTAAAGCGATGGGATTGAAACGCTCTTGCCCGATTAAGCGATTTTTTTAATGAGGTGGTTTTTGAGGCGAGAATCATCTTATAATATAAAGATTCATTCATTTTTTTGAAAATAAATTTAAGAATTTCTTAAGATTTCCAACTTTACCCCTTCTCGCTTCAATGGGTGTCAATAGTAGCAGCAGATTGCACATTAGTCTAGTAGCTATTTTTTAAGAAAAATTTACTGAAAAATTAGGGCTATACTTCACAAAATCTTCACTTATTATCTCTAAGATTAAAAAGGATATAAAGCGGTAGTTGAGTTAGCTAGAGTTTCTGTTCCCTGTTATACCGATCGACTACTTTTTAAAGACTTGTCTGTTTTTTGAAAATTTGGGTCAAAGATATTATGATTCAGTGCCCGTGCTGTTCTAACCAATTGCTTCGCCACATTCGCCATCAAGAAATTTACTGGTTTTGCTCCTCCTGTAGACAGGAAATGCCAACGTTGTCGAAAGCAGCAAAAGCCAATCCATTAATGATGATGAACGCTCAAACCTTTGAAAGGTTAGCCTCAGTCTCATAAAGGATTGCCACTCACAAACAGTCAGTTGCACGAGTCAAGATTTAACCTCAACGTGAAGTTGAAATTTACAGAATCAGTAGCGGCTGTTACCGATAAAATGCCCACTAATCCACAAGGTGTTCAATCCGTTTGAGCCAAATCAATCCTAGTCAATCTTTTGGGTACCAACCGAGTTTAAAAATGGTCAACTAAGCGTTAGTTGATAATGAATTGAGACAGCTTGGGAATTACTGCCTCTATCCAAAGGCTGATTCTATTGAGTTCCTTTTTCTGTGTCCCTTTATACATCTTCTTGGCGATCGTCAGCTTAGGTTGGCGATCGCATACTCTTAATAAATCCAATCGCAGGCTTTTTATCCTCTAGCATTAGAGCTATTTCTAGGGGAAGATAAAGAACCAGAAAGAGAACTCTCCGTCTCGCTATGAAATCAATACTGCTCGCTACTGGTATCGTCTTAATGCCAGTATGGTTAAACGTTCCAGTTTTAGCACTTGAGCCTGCTCACTTAGAACAATTACGGCGCACGGGAAGTTGTGTCGGGTGCGACCTCAGTAGCGCACAATTACCAGATGCCCTGCTCAGCAATACTGACTTGCGAGAGGCAAATCTTTCGGGTGCGAACCTCGCAGGTGCTGATTTAAGGCGTGCTAATCTCCAAGGGGCTAACTTATCCGGTGCTAGCTTGATTTATGCGAATCTTGCGGAGGCGAACTTAAGCGGCGCAAATTTGATAGTTACAGGTTTAGTGGGTGCCAATCTAAAGGGGGCTAACCTAACAGGTGCGGGTCTGAGTTTAGCCAAACTACCCGGTGCTAACTTAATGGGTACTAACCTGAGTTCTGCCGATCTGAGGTCAGCCGATCTCAGTAACGCGAACTTGAAGTCAGCGGATTTGAGCGGAGCCAACTTGCGAAGCGCTGACCTGGAAAATGCAATACTGGAAAATGCCAAGCTGAGTAGTGCCATACTACCGGATGGCACTCTTTTGCCCTAGAAGGTCACTACATCAGAGGAATGACTCGTTATCTACCCCAGTCAATGTGTCTGCTAGTTGGTTGGTTTGCACTTACAGGTATTTTATTGGGTAATGCCCGCGTAGAAGCCGCTGAATCGGTGGTGCTAAAGTATCGCTTTCTACGGGAGACGATATCGGTTCGAGAGCTGTCAACGTTTGCAAAAACGGGTGAGCTTTCGACGAAGCTGCGCGTTTATCTGGCGCTAGCGAAAAGAGAACCTAAGGACTTACAGCGTGCCTTGACGCAAGAGATTCCGGTCAATCCGAATCTGCTGTATCAAGTCCTTAATAGCTTTGTTGGGGAAGCGCTGCTCGATCGCATTAGTGAGGTGGTTCATACTCCTAGTAATCGAGCGAATCGGGAATCGCTGCGTTCTGCCCTTGTCAGTTCCGCACTACCTGACAATAAAATTACGCTGATGGAAACTTTAGAAAATTACCCCACACCAGAGGTTCATGTGGAAGGCGACCGCCTCGCTGAAGCTGCTCAGAGAATGGTGCGGGTGCTCGGACCGTTGCCCAACTGGAAACTTTAACTAAACGTCCTTAGCCCCTATCCCTGATGAGCTAGTAGGCTAAGGTTTCTAAGGTTTCGCGCAGATAGCGACGGACTCGACTATCCAGGCTATAATCCTGTGGTTGGGTACTGAGTGAATGTTCGAGTTGCCAGCGCTGAAACCCGGAGCTAGCTGCGATCGCTTGTTTGAGGCTATCCCAAATCTGGCTATCGTGGGCAAATTGACTAGAGCCAGAAGTCACTGAATTGGTCATAATATTACCTAAAATCAGAATTCAGAAACGGCAATAGCGCGAGAAGCTCCGCGCTTTTTATTTCTACTTTTAGAATAGCTCGGTAATTTTATTAAGACTGTGCGATCAACAACATCTTCGCTTCAAAATTAGCGCTATCTCTACCCAAAGGAGGAGCTTTCACTAGTTTTCGGAGGTTAACTCGGCCTCAGATAATGTTGTCTCAGCAGAGTCAAGGCTCTTGATTGGCAATATTTGATTAACCTGAAATCCCGGCATCGTAAAGTCCTGATGCACGTTTTCGACCGGATAGGGTGCAGTTGCCGCAAATTCTGAGTCACGGGTTAGGAGAACTTGAGCAACAGCCAGGGGGACTTGTAAAAATAAATTACTGGCCAAAAAAGCGAAAGCAGCTCCTAGCAGACCAACCAGACGCCATCCAGAGCCTAATGGAGAAACAGCTGATGCGATCGGAGCGACTCGATAAATTTGCCACAGAAGCCATAACATGAAGATGCCACCGGCAAGGGTGAACGCTCTGTTGGTCTTCGTTTTAAACAATTGCAAAAGGCGTCTCTGTTGCTCGGTTAGCTGTGCTGGATTGAGTGCTATGACCAAGATGCTAAAAATATCGAAGGGGCGAGTCAACTGCATCCACAGCACCGGGATAACTCCAATCGCTCCTACGAAAAAAAACTCCAGCCAGACCGGCAACACAGGGTCACCAACTGCCAGTCCGAGCCAGACGAGTTCTAACGTAATGGGCAACGCCGCTAAACCGGCAAGATGAATCCACAAAAAGGGTTCAGTCCAGAAGGAGCGCATAAGTTAGGGGTTGGGGGTGAGGGAGATTGGAGAGCGGGAGTTGAGAATCAGCGAGGGGAACGCATTCCCCTCGCTAGTTCTCAGACCTTAGTACCTAGGTTGTCGATAGAGTTCTTCGCTTGCTGACCATCTTGTAGGTTTCAATAATGTCACCTACATTCCAATCATTGAACTTATCGACACCGATACCGCATTCGTAGCCAGCGTTGACTTCTCGGGCATCTTCCTTAACCCGCTTGAGGGAGTCAAGGTTGCCTTCGTAAAGCACTTGACCGCCACGCCGCACTCGGATGTTGCAGTTCCGCACCGCCTTACCAGATAGCACGTAGCAACCGGCAACAGCACCACGACCGACGGGGAAGACCGCTCGAACTTCCACACTGCCGAGTGGTTCTTCAACCATTTCTGGCTCCAACAGACCTTCCATTGCCCCTTGAATATCATCCAAGAGTTTGTAGATGATGTTGTATTCGCGGATATCGACGCCCTCTTGATCGGCGGCTTGTCGAGAGCCATGAGCCAAGGTGGTATTGAACCCAACAATTACGGCACCACTAGCGGCGGCTAAGGCAACGTCTGTTTCCGTGACTTCGCCCGCTGCAGCGAGGAGAACTCGGACTTGTACTTCTCGTTGCGGTAGCTGTCTCAGGGCACCGAGAATTGCTTCGACGGAGCCTTGAACATCTGCCTTCAAAATCAAGTTCAGTTCTTTTAGTTCGCCTTCTTGAGCTTGCGCGGAGAGGCTATTGAGAGTGACTCGTCGGGATGCCATCACCTGTTGTAGGCGAGACTGGCGTTGCTCGTCAGCTCTCGATTGGGCAGTGGATCTAGCTTCTTTCTCACTGACGAAGACTTCAAATTCATCTCCAGCCGCTGGAACATCACTTAAACCCAGGATTTCTACCGCAAAGGATGGACTCGCGGCTTCCACGCGCGCTCCTCGATCGTCGATCATGGCTCGCACTTTACCGAAGACCGAACCGGCTACTAGAGTATCGCCGACTCGAAGGGTGCCATTTTGTACCAAGAGCGTGGCAACTGGACCGCGTGTTTTATCCAGGTTGGCTTCAATCACGGTACCTCTAGCAGGACGATCTGGGTTAGCCTGGAGGTCTTCAACTTCTGCGACCAGAAGAATCATTTCTAAGAGCGTATCCAGATTTTCGTGTTTGATGGCACTGACGGGAACCATGATGGTGTCACCACCCCACTCTTCAGGCACCAATGCGTATTCCGTTAATTCTTGTTTAACGCGATCGGGCTGAGCTTCTTCCTTATCAATTTTGTTGATGGCAACTACAATGGGAACCTCAGCCGCCTTAGCGTGGCTAATGGCTTCAATGGTTTGAGGTTGCACGCCATCATCTGCTGCCACAACCAGGATGGCGATATCAGTCACTCGCGCTCCTCGTGCGCGCATGGCCGTAAAGGCTTCGTGACCTGGCGTGTCGAGGAAGACCACCTGCTCGGTCTGACCTTCATGATCGACATCCACATGGTAAGCGCCAATATGCTGGGTAATTCCTCCAGCTTCGCCTTGAGCCACCTTAGTCGAGCGGATGGCATCGAGCAGCGTCGTTTTCCCGTGGTCAACGTGACCCATGATCGTGACAACCGGTGGACGCCGAAGCAGATGTTCTAGGTCTGTAGCGTCCAGCATCTCCGTCACCTTAGTGGCGGCGGCAGCTTCTTGGGCTGTTTCTACTTCCACTCCTAGTTCCTCTGCTACCATGCTGGCTGTAGGGATATCTAGGGTTTGAGTAATGCTAACAGCAATCCCTTTGAAGAATAGCTTTCTAATGATTTCGGTTTCAGGAACGCCTAAGGCTGTGGCTAACTCTCGGATTGTCATCGAGCCAGTCAAGATAACTTTTTCTGGGCGTTCGGCAACTGCTTTCTTGTCTCGTTGTCGATCGCGACTTTCAGCCTTATCCCCACTTTTGGCAGCAGGTCTCTTCCGCTGTGTCGCACTCGCTACCGCAGGCTGACCCTGCTGTCCCGGTCGTTGTGACTTGGGTTTAGGCGGACGCAGCACCGCTTCACTCGTTGTTACCAATGGGGTTTTGAGGGCTGCCAGATCGGTTTCAAAATCCTCGTCCTCATCTTCAATCAGTTGAGGTCGGCGTTTGAGTTTGGCAGCAGCTTTTCCAGGTTTAGCTGCATCGGAGCCGTCTTCCTCTTCGTCCACCCACTCTTTCTTCTTGACTACTCGTGGTGGAGTCGGTCGCCTGAGTTTTAACTCTAATTCTTCAGGTGTCTCGACGAGTAGCGCCCCTTCAACATCTTCATTGCCACGAGCGGCGACCTCAAAGCCATCGTCTCCCTGACCCGGTCGGACTCGCTTGGGCGGTTCCTGAAGCCGGGGAACCGGAGCTACGGGTGAGGTTCGACGCCCTAGGTCTGAAGGCTCAGACTGCGTCGGCTTTTGAGGGGCTGAGGGACTAGTCGCTCTAACAGGAGCTGAGGGACTGCTCGATTCGGGGGCTGAAGCTTTTTGATTTCGCTTGAGAATCGGTCGCTCAACTTGGGTCGGTTGAGCTACTTTAGGTCGTGCTGGTCGAGCTGGCGGTTCAGCGAGTCTTGGAGATGGTTCAGTCCTAGCTGAAGAAGGCTGTTGTTGGACATCCTGCTGCTGGTCTTGAGGTTCGTTTTGAACAGTCCCCGATTCGAGTTGGTCTTCCGCCTCTTGCGGAGGAATCGATACGGGTCGATTGATATTGACAGGCTTATTCGGTGCTGGAACCAAGGGTTTGACGGGGGGTTGAGGAGGAGTAGCCACCATATTACCGTCTAGAAGACGAGGAGATTTCTGAGGCTTAAGTTCACGAATTTCGAGTGACGGTTTACGTGGAGGATTGGGACGACCTCCAATTCTAGGGGATTGTGTCCCCGAGCGGGGGTCGGGTGGTGTAGGGCTGTCACCACGGTGCTTGCCAGCGGCTATATATTTTTCTGATGCGGCGCGAATGCGTTCTGCCTCCGATTCTGTAATTGTACTACTGTGGCTTTTTACAGCGATATTTAATCCTTCGCAAATAATCAAGATATCCTTATTGTCCAAGTTCAATTCCCGTGATAATTCGTAAATTCTGACTTTGCCGTTGTTCATCCCCAATTTCCCCGTCGTACAGATTCAGTCGTTACATCATAGTCGTGTTCCACCATAACTAAATGGTCGAGTGACCGCTGTCTCATTGGTTTTACTGTAATCGCATCCATCTAGGGTCATTATGAAGGCGTTGGTCGAACTAAGGAGCGGCGGTCAAGGTTGCAGAAGAGCCGATCGCTTACGTGCAACTACAATATTCTTCAAAAGCTTAGACCCTTCTTCTCTAATTTTGCACAAAACTTAAGAAAACTGCGACGGTTTTCTGTCCCGTCGGTTTCGTAATTGCTTGAGTAGGTTGTCACATGCGGCTGGCTGATTGGACTTGATACTTTCTCACCTCCTGGGAGAAAACGTTTGGCAACCGATCGCTCTTTCTCTTTCTCTATCCTAACGGTGGGGTGAGTTCACTTGGGGTATGAATTTTGCATCTAAATCTTGTGACGACTGAACATGCTCCGTTTTGTCTTGACTCGATGGCGCGGTCGCTAAACGCTGCCACAACATAGCATAGAGAGGTTCGGGAACCGATGCATGAAGCGCTCGCCCCAGCCGGTTCTTTTTTTGAGCCGCCGCCAGACAACTGGCTTGAGGACACAGGTAAGCAGAACGACCCATCCCTTGGTCTAATTGTACCTGTCGCGATGGAAAGACTCGGACAATTCGCCAGAATGCCTCTTTCGGTGCCACCTTACGGCAGCTAATACAACGTCGGTAGTTGGGTTCCATAGAGAGAGTGTATTCTAGCAACGAGTGTGTGTCTGGATATCGCGATCGCAAGGTAAGAATGTCCTGCTGCCTGTGCCTCTAGTATTCAATTCGCTACAATTGCCAATTCACATCAAGCAAAAGCATCTTCTTCTTCGGGTTCCTCTTCTGGCTCGGAGCGATCGACTAAACCTTGAGAATCGGGTAAGGGAAATGTTTCGACCGTTTCGTCCTCATCTTCCTCCGCTAACTCCTGGATTGCTTGGGTTTGAGCTTTCAACGCCTCCAGTTTGCGATGTTCTGCTTCGTAGTCGTACTTAGCCACATCTTTAATATCAATCTTCCACCCTGTCAGGCGAGCCGCAAGCCGGACATTTTGGCCCTCTTTCCCAATTGCCAAACTCAGCTGATCTTCTGCTACCAATACATGAGCCTGACGACCTTCCGGATTGACCAGTAGTACCTGCTCGACCCGCGCTGGACTCAGGGCATTGGAGATATAAGTGGACGGGTCGGGAGACCAACGAATCACGTCAATCTTTTCACCCCGTAATTCATTCACGACCACTTGAATTCGCGATCCCCTTGCGCCGATACAAGCCCCAACTGGGTCTACATCTCGCTCTAGAGTATCGACCGCGATTTTAGTCCGAGGTCCTACATGCCGCGAAGGAGGATTAGCCTCTCGCGCTACAGCAACAATCCGAACGACTTCATCTTCAATTTCGGGGACTTCATTAGCAAATAGATAGACAACTAAACCAGCAGACCCCCGAGAGACGACGAGTTGAGGCCCCCGATGCGGGCCTTCCCGTACCTTTTTGAGATATACCTTGAACGTGGCATTAGCACGATAGTTGTCGTTGGGTAGCTGTTCTCGCTTGGGCAGTTCAGCTTCCACTTCTGGCTGACCGAAGCCACTGGAAAGAGCCATAATCACCGATTGTCGCTCAAACCGCAAGACTCTGGCTTGGAGAACTGTGCCTTCTAAATCTTCAAACTCCTCTTGGATCAGCTTGCGTTGCTGATCCCGTAGTTTTTGTGAAAGCACCTGCTTGGTTTGAATCGCTGCCATGCGACCAAATTCACCTTGGTCGGGGGTCACATCGAGAACCACCGAGTCACCCAACTGCGCTTCTGAAGCCACTTCCTGAACTTCTTGCAGCGAAATTTGATGATCGCTGTTGCTCACCTCTTCGACAATCGTTTTAGTTGCCAGAACGCGGAACCCTTCTTCTTCCACATCAAGATCGACTTCAAAGTTATCGAAGTAGTCTTCCTCAAAATGAAATCGGTCAAGACGTTGGGCGCGACGATAGCGCTCGTATCCTTTTAACAAAGCTTCTCGTAATGCCTGCTGAACTGCGGATTTGGGGAGATTGTGGCTTTGACTGATCTCCTCAATCATCTTTTTCAGTCCAGGCAGATTAACAATTGACATAGGCGAATCTCCATAATGATGAATGCATGAAAATCAAAAGGTTTGCCCGAGGGTTGAAAGTGGGTCTGCCTCTTTACAACCAACTGGCAAACTTTTCTTCTCTGTTGAACTCGATCGCGCGCCCAATTAGCGCGAGAATGACGTTTTAGCCGTTATCGTCCAGTTGCACCCTCGTCACTAGCTCTAGAGGAATGGCGATTGCGCGACCTTTTTGGTTCAGGTGAACTTCGGTCTCATCCCGACGAATCAACTTCCCTCGCCACTCGGTGTGACCTAAATAAGGTTCAGAGGTCTGAACAAGCGCCGAGAACCCCTTAAAGGCAATAAAATCTCGGTCTGTCGTCAACTCGCGCGAGATGCCAGGACTGGAAATTTCTAAGACATAAGCGTCTGGAATAAGATCCATTTCATCTAATCTCTCTTCCAAAACCCGACTCATCCGTTCGCAATCATCCAAACCGGTATCACCGGCAGGGTTACGGATATCCACACGCAGTACGGGTGGGCGTCTGTTAGTGTGAAAAACCGCCCCTACAACCTCCAAGCCCAACTTTTCGGCCAACGGTGTTGCCAAATCTATTAGCTGTGGGATTAGGGGATGGGTCATTCCAGAACTCCAACAAAAAAAAGTGGGTTCAACCCACTTCTAGGTAAAATATTTTCCAAGAAGTTTAGTAACGGATGAAATTTCATCCGCTGCTATGTTTCGAGTTTAGCGCAATCAGCTGGCTTTGTGGGGCTGGCAAAAGACTAGACAAGACTGACCCAAACCCACATTAATTTTGAGAGATTTGGCGGATTGCTCGGGTTTGTTCCAGGATTTCCTCTAAGTCTTGCTCGGACAAGCGTTCGACGTAATTGATTTTGACCTCTTCTAACAAATCGGTGAGTAGAGACTGAATCTTTTGTAAGGTTTGCTTGGTCTGAATTTCCGAACCGAGAGCTGCACTGAGGTTTTGAATCAGCCGTCGAAACAGTTCGTCTCCAACTGGATCGGGTTGTAATGCCGTATTCAGACCATCGTAGAGGGCTTGAGCTATTTCTTTGACGAGCCGTTCTGTCAGTTCGTGTTGTAATTGTTCTGCCCCTGGCACTTGGTGAAGTCCCTGGATGGCTGGAGACTGACTGAGGATTTTGTCCAAGTGATGTTGTAGCAAGGCTTCGATATCGGTTCGGATTCTGGGGAGAACTTGATACACGACTAGCTGAACCATCAGAGTCGTGAGTGCTGCCACTTCATCCGTGTTATTGAGGTCAATGTAAGGACGAACGGGGCGTTGGGATAGCCACTTCGCCAAAT
Organism: Allocoleopsis sp.; assembly: GCA_036703375.1. Lineage (GTDB taxonomy): Bacteria > Cyanobacteriota > Cyanobacteriia > Cyanobacteriales > Coleofasciculaceae > DATNPC01. The sequence goes on along the minus strand of DATNPC010000605.1, from coordinate 4,243 downwards.
CTCCTCCCCGAATTGAGCTTTGAACTTGATTAATCACGCGAATGACGACAACTTCCGTGAGATCTTCGGCAATATTGGCAACAAAGCCTTGGCTGATCTGTCGTTCGATGGGTTCGAGGTTGATGAGTTTAGCGTGGTCTAAGCGTACTGTGACAGGGATGATGCGTAAAAAACGCCAGAATGGAAGGAGTAGAAAGACATCATACCAGCGCCACAGCATCGCATCTAGCCAGCTAACGCCCGTGTGACGACGGCTGATTAACCAGGTTCGGGCCAGAAACTCTACGCTAAAGAGAACGAAAAATGGGAAGTCAAGCAAGCCAAAGTAATCGACAAATTCGCCATTTTCTCCAATTGGGCGGTAATAGTTGGTTTCAAATAGAGGTCGAATCTCGCTGTCAAAAAAAGCTAGCCCTTGTTTGCGATCGCGTGTTGCGAGGTAGTCTGGACTCCAAAACCGTTTGAATGCTTGTTTGGCTGAAGCGTCTCTATTGTCGAATATATGGTCGCGCATGCGATTTTTAATCTTTTCTAGGCTGCCAGTTTTATTGGCAAGCCCAAACGGATTGGTATCGATGATTTCTGCACTGCGACGTTGTAAGTCTTGGAGAATGACAGCAACCTGTGGCGATCGCACTCCGGTTAGGCTAATCTGGTTTTCCAGATCGTTGACTCGTAGCAAATACTGCTGGGTATCGCGATAGGGTTCGATTCCCTTGATCGGGTCATACCACTTGGCGATCGGAGGGAGGGGAATCTTAATAAAAAAGCCAGGAACTTGTACCGGTCCTAGGGTAAAACCCAGAACCTTGACTTTACCCTGTAACCAGAAGTCGCGCAGGGGAATGTAGCTTAAGTCAAACAGCACCAACAACAGATTGGCTAACGCGAAAAGCGCCATCAAGCGTTCAAACCAAAGGCTTCGGCGGATTTGACTTTGACCTTGTCTTTGGGGCAGTCTTTGCAGGGATGACATGGTTTTCGTACTCAAAGATGCTTCCGAAGTGCGAGTATCGCAGTCCAGATGCTAGGCGGCGTATCTCGACGGGCATCACAAGCAATTGGATTTCGATCAACTGCTATTTCCACTGCAAAGCCTTCAAAAGCTGATACAACTTCAACAGTAGACTGCTCAAAATTATCAGTCAACAAGAGTTTTCGCCATCCGAAGCGATACTGTTCACCACAGACAAAAATGTTGAATAAAAACTAAAAAACGGTACCTTTCAGCTTAAACTGTTCCTGTTCAAATTGCGATCCAATTCAATTGCCTAACTGAGGAGTGCAACTATGTGGATTCGTTATGGAATGCCAATCGCTGCTATCAGCATCGGTTTAGCCGCCAGTGTGGTGAGTTACGAAGTCGCTTACGCGGCTCGCAGCCGAGACTATACTCCTAGTGAGTTTCGTTCTGTCTTGCGTGGATTTGGATACAACGCCACGCCCGGAAATACCCTCAAAGATCAAGAAACTGTAGCCGCAATTCGTGCCTTTCAGCAAGGTTACAAGCTCCAAGTTGACGGGATCGCAGGTCCTGTCACCCAAAATCTTTCCGCCGATTTAGTGAAGATTTTGAAATCCAACCTGAACCTTGTTCTGAAGCCCAGTCCTGCCTTACCTCCAACTCAGTTTTATGACTCGCGAACTGAAGAGGCGGTTAAGCGATTTCAACAACAAGTTAATTTGCCAGTTACCGGCATTGCTACTCTAGAAGTCCGGCAGAGACTCGACCAAGAGGCAAAGAAAGTGCTGGGCAAGCCTGCTCAAACCCCAACCCCAGCGCCAGCACCGGCTCCCAGTCCTGCTCCCTCTCCGCGTCCAACTCCAGCGCCTAGCCCAGCGCCCTCTCCACGCCCGACTCCAGCGCCTAGCCCAGCGCCCTCTCCACGCCCGACTCCAACGCCTAGCCCAGCGCCCTCTCCACGTCCCACACCCTCACTGACTCCTTCGCCTAGTCCATCCCCTTCTCCATCTCCCTCACGCTAAGAAGGTCTCGGAGACTTAGCCTGCTCTGGTAGAGGCCTGCCTTTTGGCTCTGGCAAAGCCGGACGAGGTTGATAGGGCATCGGAATATACTGCACCGAAGGACGACCGCCTTGGGGTTGTGGGTATAGTTCCATGAGATTGTAGATAGCTGGCGGCAGACCAACGGAAATGGGTAAGCCGAGTTCTGTCGCCTCTTCTACGGTGATGGGATAGTCATGGGTTACTTTCCCGGTAGTTAAGGCATCGACAATTTTTTCAACATTTTCGGGTGCAATCTTCTGTTGTGGTATCTCATCTTTTAACAGCGTCCGTACAAATCGCTGTACCTGTGCGATCGCTTTGCGGGACAGGTCGGCCATAATTAGAGTCTGGTCGTCAATTTTCTCGATGGGCTTTTGTTCGACCACACTGAGGACGCTGGCGGCTGCCATATTGCCCAGTTGCGGATCGACGGGTCCCAAGACCGCATTAGCATCCATGACAATTTCATCAGCGGCTAGAGCTAGCATGGTGCCGCCGCTCATGGCGTAGTGAGGGACAAACACAGTCACTTTGGCTTTGTGGCGAATTAGCGCTCTGGCAATCTGCTCGGTGGCGAGAACTAGACCACCGGGTGTGTGCAAAATTAGATCGATGGGTACATCTGGAGGCGTGAAGCGAATCGCTCGCAATACCTGTTCTGAGTCTTCGATAGAGATGTAGCGCGATAGGGGAATACCCAATAAACTAATCGACTCTTGTCGATGAATCAGCAAAATCACTCGGCTTCGACGCTGTTGTTCAAAGGCTTGTAGGGTTTGAACTCGGCGCATTTCCATCTGGCGTTTTTGCCACCAAGGCTGAAGCGAAGATAACACTAGAAAAATCCAGAATAGGTCGAAGAAGTTAAAATGCATGGGTTTTGCACTAAAAATGTTGTGACAAGAGTGCGATCGCGTTCCTTCTTTAATTACCAGGCGTAGGAATTCTCACACATCCAGCTTTGGTCATAAGTAGGTCGGCGTCAATCCGGTCTGAGTTTGAATAATGCTGCCTCGGATCGATCTGTAGCAGGAGGGAACAGATTTTCTGTACTGTTCTATTTTTATGACTTTAGACAGAATAAAAAGATGATTTTTGTGGCTTGGAAGCAACAATACGTTGAAAGTATTTATAAACAGTTCTCTAATAAACTACAGAGGATATAGAGAACACTAAAGTAGAGATATTTTTTAACTGATATCTTGCACCTTTCTCAATAATCGTAGGGTAGGCATTACCGACCAACGATCGAATCAAATTTTCAAGTTCTATTTGGCAATGCCCACCCTACATCGGCAAGATTGCTGACAGTGGTGCAAGCTATCAGTTAAGCAATTCTCAGTGGTGTAGAGGACAGAGGTAGGAGAGCGTTAGACTAGACGATACTGCTTAGAATTTCATCGTATGCAATCTCAGAAACAACCCTTTGTCTACCCATCCACTCGCAAAGCTGACCAAGTTGATGATTACCACGGGACGAAGGTCGCTGACCCTTATCGCTGGTTGGAAGACCCGGACTCTGAAGAAACAACGGCTTGGGTGGAGGCACAAAACAAAGTTACGTTTGGTTATCTGAGTGACATTCTGGTGCGAGAGCCGATTAAACAGCGAATCACTCAATTGTGGAATTACGAAAAGTATGGAATTCCTTTTAAAGAAGGGAATCGCTACTTCTATTTCAAAAATGATGGTCTGCAAAACCAAAGCGTTCTCTATACCTTAACGTCTCTTGATGCTGAACCCAAGGTATTAATTGACCCCAATACCTTATCAGAGGATGGCACGATCGCATTATCTGGCTTAGCGATTAGTGAAGATGGTAAGCGGATGGCTTATGGTCTATCGACTTCTGGTTCGGACTGGAATGAGTGGAAAGTTCGCAATGTTGAAACTAGCGAAGATTTAGCTGACCACTTGAAGTGGGTGAAGTTTTCTGGCGCATCTTGGACTCATGATGGTCAAGGCTTTTTCTACAGCCGGTATGATGAACCCAACGAGGCAAGTAAACTAGAAGATACTAACTACTACCAAAAGCTCTATTATCACAAAGTTGGTACATTACAGTCAGAGGATATCCTGATTTATCAGCGCTCTGACCAAAAAGAATGGATGTTTGGGGCAGGTGTTACGGAAGATGGGCGCTACTTAATTATCTCTATTGACCGAGGCACTGACCCCAAAAATCTGATTTTTTATAAAGACTTGCAAACACCGGATTCTCCAGTCGTTGAACTCA
>DATNPC010000604.1:0-2564 GCA_036703375.1 Allocoleopsis sp. | reverse complement strand
TTGTGAGCGATCGACATCTGAGTGAGTTGGTTGCAAGCTTTCACGCTGCTTGTGAAAGAGTTTCCCCACAGCTTGAACAACAGTCACGGGTTCTGGATGTGTTAGCGCAGATTGTGATGCGATGCGCGGACAATCGCCTTTCACCGCAGCCATTAGGCAAAGAGCGACAGCCGATTGAACGAGTTCGAGACTACTTGCAAGAACACTACGCCGATGATATTTCGCTGGAGCAACTCGTTCAGATTGCCAATTTGAGTGCTTTTCACCTCAACCGGGTATTTCGTCAAACGGTAGGGCTTCCTCCCCATGCCTACCAAACTCAGATCCGAATTGCGCGTGCCAAAACTCTATTGAGGAAGGGGGGGACAATAGCCGAAGTTGCTCATGCCGTTGGCTTTGCTAGTCAGAGCCATTTAGGGTGGCACTTCAAGCGACTTCTAGGGGTCACACCGGGGCAATATGTGAAAGATAGCAAAAACTTGATAGAACCACAGACACGAGTTGGCTAATTCTAGGAGTTGGTTGTTTTTGATTCATCTCAGCGGCATTGATTCCGATTGTTTACTGGGGTGCTTTTTTTCCTGCTCTTATAGATTGTTGAACTGAGGGATTGATGAACATTGGCATTATTGGCTCAGGAAATATGGGGGCTGCCCTTGGTAAGATTTGGGCAAATCGAGGGCATCGGGTAATGTTCAGCTACTCCCGCGACCCCCAAAAGTTGAAATCGCTAGCGGAAGCGGCAGGTAGCAATGCAATGGTGGGAACATCGGCAGAAGCCGCGCAGTTTGGTGAAGTGCTGTTTCTGAGCGTTGCGCCAATCGTAGTAGAGGATGCGCTGCAAGCAGCAGGAGACTTGTCTGGTAAGGTGCTTATCACCTGTGTGAGTGGCTTGAAGCCGGATTGGAGCGGTCAAACAATGGGACTACCAACGGACTTGACCCATTCCATAGCAGAACAAATTGCTCAGTTGGCACCGCAAGCGAAGGTTGTCGAAGCATTCAATACTACGTTTGCGGAGATTTTGCAGTCGGAGTCAAGGCAGTTTGGTGCCGATCGCCCCAGTGTGTTCTACTGCGGTGATGATGCACCAGCTAAGGCGATCGCTGCCAAGCTAATTGAAGACTGCGGGTATGAAGCGGTTGATGCCGGACTACTCAGCAAGGCGCGATCGCTCGAATCGTTTGCCACGATTTGGGTGCAGTTGGCAGTTGTGAGCGAAATGTTCCCTAACGTAGCACTTAAAGTTTTGCGTCGCTGATATTGAAATGCATCTATCTAGCCAACCAATCATGAGAAGAATTAGCCGTATCTTACTTTCAGTCGTTCTGGTCAGCACTGCCGTTGTCTCTGTTGCGGTTGACTGCAACGCGAGCCATATCTTTAATCCAGAGTGGCATCCTCACGCCAAATTTCATGATGTCGTCATGCTGTGGCTGCTGAGTGGATGCAGCATTATGGCGCTGTGGTTGCTATGGCGGCGATCGGCAGAACCTGCTATTGCCTATACCGTTGCCATGTTAGTGCCTGTCATTTTTTGGTCGCCCTTTTTCTTCACTACACTCTTGGTTCCTGGAACGAGTTTAAAGGCAGACCCTAAAGAATCTTTACCAGTGGTAGCAGGCATGACCATCTATCCGAATGTGGCGATCGCAACAATCAGCGTAATTCTGGCACTGATTGGCTATGGATTGTATCGTGCCTCCAATTCAGAAGTGAGAGAGCCATGAGTAGAGCTATCCCGATCGCCATTTTTATCGGATTGGTAGTCTTTGGGCCCGTTCAACCTGCGATCGCTCATCCAGGACATGGCAGTTTTCTAATGCAGAACCTGGCTCAAATGACGCTTTCACCCACATTAATGCTGTCTGGAATGGGCATTGCACTTGCGGGTGGAGCTGGACATGCTTTGGCTCCCGGACACGGTAAAACGATGGTGGCCGCTTATCTAGTTGGCTCGCGAGGTACTCCCCAACAAGCAATCCTACTCGGTTTGATGACCACGTTGACTCATACCATTAGCGTTTTTGCACTGGGTATTCTGGTTTTATTGTTTTCTAAGTACGTCTTGCCAGAGCAGGTGTATCCGCTTCTGAGTCTACTGAGTGGGCTGACGATCTGTGGGATTGGTTTTTGGTTGCTCGACAAGTATGTGAGTGATTCAACTGAGCCTCATCACCATCATCACGCCGATCGTCCATCTGAATCACAAGTGACGTTGCCGTCACTGCTAGCAATGGGCGCTGCTGGTGGTTTAGTTCCCTGTCCCTCTGCGCTGGTATTGTTGCTGAGTGCGATCGCTCTTCACCAAACTGCTTACGGGCTATTGTTGGTGAGCGCATTTAGTTTTGGCTTGGCAGTGGTGCTAATCGCTATTGGACTAACCGTCGTTTACGCTCATAAACGGTTAAGCAATTTGCCATCTATAGAACCACTACAACGGTTTGCGCCTCTCGTAGGTGCGAGCGCGATAATTGTTGCAGGAAGTGTGGTTACTGTCTGCGCTGTGATTTAGGTGTTGGGTTTGATGCTGCCTGCTAAGGTTAAGCTTCACTGTTAAGTAT
>DATNPC010000603.1:0-5807 GCA_036703375.1 Allocoleopsis sp. | reverse complement strand
ATCATTGTAGTAAGGGGTATATTCTCGCCAGAGCTTGCCGGACTTCATTACTAAACGATGTACTTCGCTCAGCTTTTGCCGACGCTCTAAACTTCTAGGTGGGCGAACGCACGCTTCGGCTATGAGAGTTCGGAGTGTTCGATCTAGTTCATCCACGAGATAACGCTCCCGGCGTGCCTCTCGTGCGTCGCAAATCGCCCGTCACTCTGGCAAGACATTACAGTACACATCGCTAATTTTTTCAGCATGGCAAGTGTCACTCGCTAGTTAGTTACACGGCGGTCAAATAACTTTTTCGCACAGGTGCAAGAAACTGATTGAAACAGCCGATGGTTTAAACCGAATATTTAAACCGAATAATTGTGGTTCATGGGATGATTGATTTCACTACGCGTGAGTATCAACACCGCTTGAACTAACTGTTCGGGTTCAAGGGGCTTGGTTACGTGCCGTTGAAAACCACTGGTTATTGCTCGATCGCGATCGTCTTCTCTAGCATAGGCAGTCAGCGCGATCGCTGGAATCTGTCTCCCTTGGGCGCAAGGTAAAGCGCGAACCTGTTGGATCAGAGTATAGCCATCGACCTCGGGCATACCAATATCACTGACTAACACATCGGGTTGAAAGGATGCCAAATTTTCCAGCACTTCTACCGCAGAGGTAAGCGTCAATACGTCTGCGCCATATTCAGTCAGTAATACTGTTAAGAGCGCGCGGACATCGGGATCGTCATCGACAGCCAGGACTCGAATTCCCGTCAGATCGAGTTCTGCTTGGGGTAACTCATCCGTCTGCTGAATTTCTGGTACAACATCCAGCAATGGTAAGCGAACCGTAAACGTGGCTCCTAACCCTTCACCGGAACTATCAGCCATGATGGTGCCACCGTGAGCCTCAACTAACTGACGGACGATCGCTAATCCTAATCCTAATCCCCCATATTTGCGAGTAATCGAGGCATCTTCTTGCCGGAAAGATTCAAAAATGTAGGGCAGAAAGTCTGGGTTGATGCCTTTACCAGTGTCCATCACCGTAATTTCTGCCTGATTTCCCACCCGATATAGCTGAATGTCTACTCGGCCACCAGTGGGAGTAAATTTGATGGCATTGGATAACAAGTTCCAGACGATTTGTTGAAGGCGGGCGGCATCACCAGACACCTGACCAATATTAGGTAATACAGGATGAAGTGAGATAGATTTAGCGATCGCGGCTGTTTTGACAGTTTCGATCGCCGATTCAACCACAGAAGACAGATTGACAGAAGTCTGATTTAGGCTCAGCTTGCCGCGTAAAATTTTGGCAACATCCAGCAGGTCGTCAATTAGTTGAGTCTGTACTCTGGCATTCCGCTCAATCGTGGCGAGGGCTTGGGCCGTTTTAGTTGCGTCAAACTTACGCGTTTGCAACAACTTTGTCCAACCTAGGATGGGGTTGAGTGGCGAGCGCAATTCGTGGGAAAGGACAGCGAGAAATTCATCCTTAATGCGGTTGGCGCGCTCGGCTTCGGCTCTGGCGGCTTGTTCGCGTTGCAGGAGTTGTTCCCGTTCTGCCTCAGTCCGTTTCTTCTCTGTAATGTTGAGGACAGTACCGATGAAGCGAATGACATCTCCGGCTGAGTTGAAAAATGCCTTTCCCTTCGCTGCAACCCATCGTTCGATGCCATCTTCCAGTCCTACAGTGCGGTACTCAATGTCATAATCGCCGCCACTTTCAGGATTGAACGATTGCAGCACAACTTGATGAGTGCGATCGCGATCCTCTGGATGCAACCCTGCCAGGAAAACATCCCAGGTAATTTCAGCGCTGGGCGGCAACCCAAACATCGCTTTGCACCGATCGTCCCACTTCAAAACGTTGGTCAGGGGGTTGAAGTCCCACGTTCCTAGTTCGGCTGACTCCATTGCAAGGCGCAAGCGGTTCTCACTCTCGCGCAGGGCTTCCTCTACCTGTTTGCATTCAACTTCGCTGCGCTTGCGATCGCTAATGTCCTCAAATAGAATGGCAACTTTTCGGCTTTCTGGCGACCCAATTCTAAAAGAGGAAACATCAAACCACCGATTTAATGCCTCAGAATGGTTTTCATAGCGGACAGGTTCGCCCGTCAGTACAACATTGCCATAAAGGTCAATCCAGTACTGTTCCAGCTCTGGGTGCAGTTCCCGTGCGGTTTTGCCCTGTGCGTCTTTCAGCCCCGAGTGTTTCTCAAAAACTGAGTTAATCTCCAATAGACGATAATCAATGGGTTTGTTGTGTTCGTCAAACAGTACTTCAGCAACGCAAAACCCTTGATTCATGTTCTCAAACAGGGTGCGATAGCGCTCTTCAGAGACACGCAGGGCTTCCTCAGCTTGTTTGCGTAAGCGAAGCTCCTCGTAGACATCGCTAATGTCAATCACAGAGCCGATATATCCCTTAAACTCCCCATCTGCCCCCAACCAGGGACTTGCGGTATCGATGCAATAGCGATATTTACCATCCTGACGCCGCAAACGATATTCTAAGCGGAACGCCTCTTGACGATGGATTGCGCTTAAAAACACGTTTTTGGAAAATTCGCGATCTTCGGGATGCACAGCATCGAACCAGCCAAATCCCAAACCTGTTTCCTCGGTTTGACCTGTAAAGTCATACCAACCCTGGTTGAGATAGGTGCAGGAGCCTGTGGAGTCTGTCACCCAAATCATAACAGGAGCGTTATCTGCCATGTGACGGAAGCGTTCTTCACTCTGACGCAGGGCGGCTTCTACCTGAATTCGCTCCGTAATCTCTTCGCAAACAGTGCTGATGCCAACCACCTGTTCCCCAGCCTTCAAGGGCAAAAAGTGTTCTAGCCAGGTGCGCTGCACGCCAGGTTGTGCCGGAGTTTCGCCCTGAATTTCGACATTCAGTAGCGGTTCTCCCGTTTTCAGAATCGGGCGTAGAAGTTGTTCAAGCGTATCCGCCAGATCGGGAAATAGTTCTCGGACAGTACGTCCAAGATGAGCTTCAATCGGTAGCCCGTTGATGTCTGCCAAGCGCTGATTAATCCGCACAAAACGGAAGTCAGTATCTAAAACATTTAAGCCAATCGGAGCAGACTGATAGATGGCTTCAATCTCCGCAAGTTGCTGCTGGAGCTGTTGCTCGCTCTGCTGCACTAATGCCTCACTGCGCTTGATTTCATCAATGTTTGTAATCGTGCCAATCCAACCTGTAATTTGGTTTTGACTATCTCGTGTTGGTATTGCTCGACAGATAAACCAGTGGTACTCGCCATCCCATCGGCGAATGCGGTATTCAATTTCAAACGACTCTTCATTCGCGATCGCCTTACTCCATCCTGTTAACATGCGATCGCGTTCATCAGGATGAACCGTACTCGCTCCTGTTAAGCCCATTGACTCCGCTTCACTCAACCCTGTGTACTCGTACCAGCGTTGATTCCAATAATTAACCACTCCAGTTGCGTCCGCCGTCCAAACCATCTGGGGCATGGCTTCGGCTAACTCTCGATAGCGCTGTTGGCTGACTTTGAGAGCTGCTGCGTCCTGATTCCGTTCTGTGATATCTAAAAAAGCTCCGACTACACCTCTAATTTGATTCTGGTCATCTCGCAGGGGGGTTGCATAGGACAATAATTGGTGTACTGTGCCATTAGGTAACCGAATATCAAATTCTGCCTCTCGCACGTCTACACCCAATCGGGCGGCCACTTGCATCGGCAAATCCTCGGCAGGTATTTCCTGTCCATGCTGGAAGACTCGATAGGGCGGCTGTTCATCAGCAGGCGCACTCTTCGAGATATTGTTTCCGGGGTCAACACCTAACAGTTGTCGCAGGTAAGCATTGTTCTGCATCTGAGTACAACTTGGATTGGTGGCGATCGCAATCCCCACAGGAATGATGTCTAACAAGCTTTGCAGTTCAGCAACCCGATGGGTCAAATCCCGGTTCAGTTGTTGAATCGCTGCCTCATGCCGTTTTAGGTCGGTAACTGTCTGGCTTAATTCCAATTCCAGGCGCTTGCGATCGGTGACATCTCGCCAAGAAGCGACAAACCCATCATTCAATTTGGTGGCTCGAATATCAAACGCCCGAACCAGATGCTGCTCGCCATAGGTGTCATCATAGATGAGCGAGTCTTCAATCAACGGTTCAGCTGTTTCAACTAATCGGCAATACTCATCAAACAGCCCCGACTCCCGATGAGCGGGTAACACCTCACATAACCCTCGACCGATCTGCATGGCTTTCGGCATCCGGTTATTTTCACACGCCGCTCCGTTGAGATAATCGATCCGAAAGTCTACAATTTGTCCCGACTCATCCCGCATCGCTGAGAAGATGCCAAAACAGTCCAGCATATTCTCAACAGACGTTTGGAACTGCTCCTGACTGCGCTGCAATTCCCGTCGTAATTCAGCATTTTCGATCGCACTCCGCATTGATAGGCGCAAATCATCGGGGGTCATTCGGTCTTTCACCAAATAATCTGCTGCCCCATTTTTGAATGCCCGCACCGCTACCTCTGCATCGTCACTGTCAATCACGACGATCGGGGGACAGCGATCGCCCATTTGTTCTTTGAGTTGACGCAGCAGCTGGATGCTATTGGAGTGGGGAAAGTGACGTTCTAAGAGAATGCCATCAATCTGTTGCGATTGAGACAGCGCCAGAATTGGGGTATCATATTGCTCGGTAAGAATATTGTATGCAACATTACTATCCTGTTGTAATTGATGCTCATAAGTGCGATCGCTGCTGTCAGAGTCAGCAATTACAAGAACAGTTCGATGAGTTGACATACCTAAGACCTAATCTCTACATTTAGAAAGAGCTAGTTGAAGTCACGGAACCGAGAAATTCGTTGAGGCGTAACTAGCAGATCCAAAGATCATACCAGCTTTGTCAGCGATCGCTCAGATACTGTTAGCTACTGTTCTAAAAGCGTTATTATTACCATCCTTAGTTCTATTGGTTCTTCCAACAGTTTTTAACTCAATGCATTACGGTCAGTAGGAGCGCACGGCTTTACGCTCCTACTTGAGGAAGTATTTTCTATCTATTTGACCTGAGCTACTACCGTCCGATGTCGAGGACTGTTGGGCGTAATAATCGGTTGATGAAAACCAGCATTGACCAGTTCTTTTTCGATATCAAACGTGAAATACTCATCCAGACAAGGTTCAGTACTTTTGAGTAGCGTCAAGATGTAAGGTGGCATCTTCGCATAAACCTCAGACTTAGGATTCATATCCATCATCGTTAGATAACCGCCGGGACGCAGCAAACGTCGTGCTTCGTGGAAGATTTGCCGAGATGCGTCTTGGGGAAGTTCGTGGAACATCAAAAAACTAGAGACTAAATCGAAGGAAGCGTCTGGAAGTCCTGTGGATTCAGCTGCCGCATGTTTCCAGTTAATCTTGGCCTGACGTTGGTTAGCATTGTGCTGCGCGACTGCCAAAAAGTAAGGCGATAAATCTAAACCAGTAAGGGTTGCCGAGGGATAAAGGTCTTGTAGAGCAAAGGTACTCATCCCTACACTGCAACCTAAGTCTAAAATGTCTTGCGGTTGGATATTAACTTGCGATTTAACAATCTCGTGATAACTTTGCCGTAGTTGAGGGTCTCCTTTCGCGCCAGCACTCGGCCAAATTCCCGCATGAACGGTATAAGCGGCAACTTCAAATTCCCAAGCTGCTTCCCAGTCGAGATTACCCTGCTCGTAGGCATGAAACGATTGCAAATAATACTCTGGGTAGGTTAAGTGAGGATTTTGTATCTTTTTTAACTCATTATCCCAATCGCGATCGCGTAACTCCTGC
>DATNPC010000602.1:0-5260 GCA_036703375.1 Allocoleopsis sp. | reverse complement strand
AGTGACCAGTGACCAGTGACCAGTGACCCGGTTGCATGGTGAGGATTGAACCCTAGCTAAAACTCTTGCTACCTGCGTTAGGTCTCGGGTTCTTGCTCGAATCAGAGAGTAAGAACCTGAGCAACTGTTCATCGATCACTGTTAAAAAATCATGTAATGGGGCACGTTTTTTCATCATTCATAATTTACACTTCATCATTTTTGATTGAGCCGTTTTTTAGAACAGATGGTGTTGAGCCTTGGTTGCTATTGGCTAGCACTTCTGTCCATTGCTTGGCTAAGGTGATGAAATCTGATGGCATCATAATCAATGTCGTCGTGTTATTCTCCGCGCCGATTTCCGTGAGCATTTGCAGGCGTCGCAATTCTAGAGCCGCTGGGTTTTCAACAATCATCCGAGACGCTTCTGATAACTTGACTGAAGCTTCTTGTTCTGCTGCCGCTTTAATCAGACGGGCGCGTTTTTCTCGAATCGCTTCTGCCTCCTTGGCCATTGCCCGTTGCATACTACTAGGAATTTCTACATCCTTCATTTCCACCCGTTCGATCACAATGCCCCAAGGTTCGGTGATTTCATCAACGATTTCTTGAACTTTGATGTTAATTTTGTCGCGGTTTTGCAAAACGTCGTCCAGGATATTTTGACCGACGACATTCCGGAGAGTGGTTAGAGCCGTTTGATAAACTGCCAGTTGGTAATTTTCGACTTTATTAATCGCCTTAGATGGGTCGAGAATTCGATAGTATAGAACAGCATTCACTCGAATCGTCACGCTATCAGCCGTGACAGTTTCTTGGGGTTCAATATTGACCGTTTTCGTGCGGACATCAACTTGAGCTTTTTGGTCTACAAACGGGACAATCCAGTACATTCCTGGCCCTTTTACGCCATTGATTCGACCTAAGCGAAAAATGACGCCGCGCTCGTACTCTCGGTCAATTTTGATACCGGAAAGACTCAGAAAGAAAGCTATACCGATAATGGTGCTGAAAAGTGCTTCCATAATGAGAACTCTGCTGAAGTTCGGATAATTCTATTCTAGGCACGCCATCAAAAACGCGGTTGGGAAAACTAGCTTTTGTAAGCATTTGAAACAGTCTCGAAGTGCTGAAATTGTTTTAAGAAAACATTAAATTTATCCAGCGCGATCGCATTCTGTGGAGTAACCCATCGAATTAGATTTAGTCCAAAACTTCCAGGACAGCTTTAGGCGAAAGCTTATCCTTAAACCAGATAATCTTAGCGGGTAAATCTTTAACCTTAACTCCTGACTTCTCTAGATTGAGCCGTTCAGAAATCGCCAGAATTAGATTTTCGCAGTCCGATCGACGCACTTGACTGAATTTTCGCTGTAAGTAAGCGGGATGCCAGTAGCCGACAATTTCTAGTAGGTAAGTCCGTCCATCGGGATGGACGAGGCGAAAGTCGGGAATCATCACGCTACCAGGAATGGGAATGAGATCCACTTCTCGCTCTAACACCCAATCCGTTTTCAAGGAATCCCAGCGATTGGCAAAGGATGCCTCTAGCATACTGTCATACGTTTTACCAGGGGGATAGTGGGTCACTAAGCCGCAATGGTCGTCAAGGCTGAAACGTCCAGTTTTAGGGCTGCCCGTGTAGGGATCGCGGGTTTGTAAGGTTGCCGTGAGACTCCATTTAGTAACGTGGAGCAAGGCGGGGAGGAGTTTTGCGATCGCTAAACCATAACGAGTACTAGGCTTAAATAAACTCGTAGGGCCGTCGATTGTAATCGTAAAGCCGTGGTCGGCATCGCCTTCAATGTAGGTCATCAGCCCGAACAGCTTCAAATAGCGAAATAACAGCTTATACTCCCCAGGCACATTCCGGTGCGCGTTGAGGGTGATATTACTCGCCCGGTAGAAGATGCCTTGAACTTGGGATAAGTTGTAGCGGTGTAGTAGAGCTTCCGGTGCAGGGTCATCAAATTGAGTCAGGATACGATTTTCGTGTAAATCCGCATAAAGACCCGTGAGAATTTGAGCAGGTAGAACTTCGTGGTTCAACTCTTGGCTGAGGGTAACGCTAAGTGTTTCTAGGGTTTTCTCGGATGCTTGACGGCTGGGTACCGATTGGGCAGCTAGGGTAAAGACTCTCTGCCGCAGTTCCTTCGGTTCTAAGGGACTAACCACTTCAAACGTGCAGAAACTGCTTTTGAGGATATGGGCTAAACCCCGTTTGAGGCGGTAATCGGGGCTGTCGCCTTCAAGTTCTGATAGCTGTCGATCGAGTTCGCCTTGAGTGCTGCCTACAGCCTTTTGGAAGCAGGCGATTAATTCTGTAGCGATCGCATCCATTTCGGAATTAATTGGTAGTCGTTTGGGAATAATTGTTTCCCCATTTTGGCGATTAATTAACAGCTCAGTTGGTAGCATGAAATAGCTTAAAGACAAGAGGCACTAACAATCATGGTATTGGTGCCATCAAAGTAAGGCTACGGTTGGAGTTGATAAAGAGGGATTGTTACTCTAGACACAATTCCCTTGAATCAGAGACCAGCAATCAGTTATCAGCGACCAGGCTGTTGCGCCAAGAAATCACCCGGTGCGCTCTCCCGATGGGGATTAAATTCCAACTGGAAGAGAGCTATCTGTAGAGGTGAGGGATTCTTACTCCCACGCCCAAGTAAGCAATGGTCAACTGTTCACTGGTCACTGCTCACTGAACACTGTTGAAGGAGAGTGATGCAAGATGAGTAGAGTGATGTCTCGGCGATGGAATTCATTCCACACAATCTATCGAGCGTTGGAGTGCCGACCCGATAGCTTCGAGGATTGGTACCAGCAAGCCCTTGGCTTGAGCGATATGGAGCGCTATGAGGAAGCCCTTATCAGTTATGAAAGAGCTTTAGAGTACAATCCTCATGATTATTGGGCTTGGTACAGGCGGGGTGATGCCTTAGATGCGTTGGGACGCTATGAAGACGCTCTCGCTAGCTATGATAAGGCATTAGAAAATGAACCGACCGACTACTGGGCTTGGTGCCATCGAGGTCTGGTGCTGCGGCAACTAGAACGCTATGAGGAAGCGATCGCAAGTTACGAGAAAGCTCTGGACGCACGACCTGGGGATTACTGGGCGTGGTACAACAAAGGTCGCGTAGCTCTAGAAGACTTAGATTGCTACGAAGACGCGATCGCTTGTTTCGATAAAGCGTTGGCAGAACGACCTGACGACTACTGGAGTTGGTATCGCAAAGCAGATGCCTTGCGGCAGTTGGAAGAGTATGAAGACGCGATCGCTTGTTATGACAAAGCGATTGAACAGCAGCCGGGAGACTACTGGAGTTGGTACCGTAAAGGCGATACGCTACGTCACTGGGGAAAATTGGCAGAAGCCCTTGCCAGCTATAATCAAGCATTGGAGGCTAAGCCAGATGACTACTGGAGTTGGTACCAACGAGGGGAGATACTGCGGCAGTTGGGTCGCTATCAGGATGCCATTGCTAACTATGCCCAAGCCTTGACCAGCCAACCCGATGATGAATACGCCTTGTACAACCAAGCGTGCTGTTATGGGTTACTGGGTGATGTTGAGGGGGCAATCGCAGCATTGCAAAAAGCGATCGCTCTGAATCCCGGTGAATATCGACCGTTAGCCAAACCCGACTCTGATTTCGATAAGCTACGGACTCATGAGCGGTTCAACGCCCTGCTCGATGCTAGGTTTTAGAAAAAACCTTAGTGATTATGTCACTAGGTTAGGTGATTACTGCTCGGTAACAAATATCACAACAAAGCCCCAGGTTGGTGCTGGGGCAATTTTTGTATTCCACACTCAGCAATCAATCACCAACCTGTACAACTCTCTAACGGTTCATCAACTGCCATGCCAACTCACCCAATTGTGAGAGACACCCGTTGGCATCATTGTCTCTTCCATTTTCTCTTCGCCCAGACCTGTTCCCGTTAGATCGGCACCCATTAGGTCGGCACCCATTACAGAAGCGCCACGGAGGTTAGCATTCTTCAGACAAGCTCCACTCAGGTCTGCGCCACTGAGTTCACAATCAGTGAGGTTAGTACCAGTGAGGTTAGCGTTGTGAAGATTAGCACAGCGGAGGTCGGCACCAGTTAAGTTTGCACCACTCAGGTTTGCTCCCATCAAGTCTGCACCAATCAAATTGACTTCAGTTAAGTTTGCCCCCGTTAAGTCAGCTTCAGCTAAGTCAGCGTTGGTCAAGTTAGCGCAATGGAGCGATGTTCCACTCAAATCGGCTCCACTTAAGTCAGCTCGACTCAGATCGGCTCGACTCAGATCGGCTCGACTCAAATTCACTCCACCGAGGGCTGCTTCACAGAGGCTTGCTCCCCGAAAATCTGACTCTCTAGCGGCGTATCGATTCAACAGTTCTTGCGTTTTCATGTGCTTTAGTCCCCTAATTTTTCACTGCTCTAGCGGTGTTGCGAAGAAGAGTTCTGGTGCAGGGTTGATGACCTTTTGCATCAATGAACTCAACTCAACCGCGACATGAATTGGCTGGACAAACCCCACATCACACTTGAAACAAAATAGACCTCTCGCCGGATTTATAGCGAGGGGGCGAACGAAACCGCTTTAACTAGATAGCTACTCAATGGTGACTAGTAATATTGAAGATTGTTTACACGCCTTCAGGAAGCTTCGAGCGCGTTGGTGCTAATCAGTGGTAGCGGCTCGCAATCTGTAGTCAACTTAACAAAAAGCTTACAGCAACCCTCATCTTTTGGTGATAGCCTTTAACAGAAGTTTAATCATGGACGGTTTGCTTCTCATCTTTAAGCAGTGAGCAGTGAGCAGTGAACAGTGACCAGTGACCAGTGAACAGTGAGCAGTGAGCAGTGAACAGTGAGCAGTGAGCAGTGAGCAGTGACCAGTGGCCAGTAGCCAGTGACCAGTGACCAGTGGCCAGTAGCCAGTGACCAGTGAGCAGTGACCAGTGAGCAGTGGCCAGTGAGCGGTTTAATGCTTATCTGTGTGTGCAGCACTCGTGTGTTGTTGAGGCACAATGGGGACTAAGCGAGCAACCACTTGAGCTTTACTTAGCTCTCCGATTAGGCGTTGAGCTTGGTGTTTGTAGAGCAGCGATCGCAAAGTTCCGGGTAAGTTTTTCATCAAGTCTCTGGCGACGTTGAGATGGCAACCGGAAATTCGCGCGATCGCATTTGCCCCTTCAAACACAGCGTCATTGGTTAACGCCTTCTCCACCTGTATCCGCCAGCTTTTGGGCGTGATGCTGTGGATGCCCTGCTCGATCCG
>DATNPC010000601.1:0-6246 GCA_036703375.1 Allocoleopsis sp. | reverse complement strand
ACAGTTGCCATGCACCCTAAATCCTTCGGAGACTCTACCAACTAAGGCAATTCGGCCGGCTGCTGGTGAGACGACTGGTGAACCCATTCCACCCGCGTAGTCTACACCACCATGGTAGTAGTCTTTAGCAAAGACACCGTTATAATAGCGGCGAATTCCATAACCTGTCGAGACCTGAGCTCCGTTTGGTCTCACGAAGGCTCCTTTCCAGTACTTTTCTGGTGTTTCCAACTTTTTGAACGCTGCCACGCGATCGAGTTCGAGCTGCGTTGCTTCGGCTCCCGCAGCCCCAGTGAGGCGAATGCGTTGAACGGGGAACGCGCGATCGCGCAACGACACCGTCAGGTTTTTCACCTCACCACCAGCGGATACCTGAATTTGTACGGGGCCGGGTTTATCCAGAGGGGTTGTCGGCAGCAAAGCGCGGAAGCGGCCGGAACTCGTTACAAATGCTGAGTAGGTCTTCCCACCCATTTTGACCGTTGGACTGCTATTGAGCGTTGAGTTTTGCTCAATCGCGACGGATATTGTGTCGCCTAATTGGGGACTGGTTGGCGAGAGGCGTGCCAGCAGTGCTTGCGCTGGCATCGCCACAGCCACAATTGCAGTAATTATCCCCAGTACGAGACTGGTTTTGACCCAGTTGGAGCGCTGACGTCTAATCCACAAAAACCCAGGAGAACGCCAGCGCCGATTGGGGCGCGATTGAGATGGATTAGTTCTTGACGACACGAGCAAAATCCCTTATCCGGTGACTAACGACACTTAACTCTTAACTTGGGCATAGACTATCACTGTGCTTCAACTGTTTCCAATCTT
Source organism: Allocoleopsis sp. (assembly GCA_036703375.1). Lineage (GTDB taxonomy): Bacteria > Cyanobacteriota > Cyanobacteriia > Cyanobacteriales > Coleofasciculaceae > DATNPC01. Next base: position 5,427 of record DATNPC010000601.1, on the reverse strand, counting down.
TTCGTGTGAATTCATGTCAAATCCGGCACCACGGGGTTCCAAGGAATCAGAAAAACTTAGTATTCTTGAAGTTAATAGAGCTTAATATTTTTCTCAGATAAAAACTGGTGCAAGAAGATTTCCGACTAATCCTCGACTTCGTGTCCCTTCTCGCAGCAGCCGCCGCTGGTGGGCTATTTGCCGCCCTGTGCCGTCAACCGGCACTATTGGGCTACATATTGGGAGGGATGATTGTTGGCCCTGCGGGGCTCGGTCTGATTAAAGAGTTGGTTCAGATCGAGACCTTAGCGCAATTTGGGGTAGCGTTTTTGTTGTTTGCCTTGGGTGTGGAGTTTTCGCTGGGGGAACTCAAAAAAGTCCAAGCGATCGCATTGGGGGGAGGTGGGCTACAGATAGCCTTAACCATCTCGATTACCGCCTTGGTGTCCCTAGGCATGGGCTGGGTTGTTTCACCAGCACAGGGCGTCTTCTTAGGGGCAATTTTATCATTGTCGTCAACAGCTGTAGTCCTGAAGTGTTTGATGGAGCGCAACGAAACGGAGACTCCCCAAGGGCAAGTGATGTTGGGGATTCTAGTTGTGCAAGATCTGGCACTGGGGTTGATGCTGGCCGTACTTCCAGCACTCGATCGCCCTGCCGAAGCGATCGGGATCGCGGTAGGATTATCCCTGTTAAAAATTGGCTTGTTTGCTGGGGGGGCTGTAGCGGCAGGAATCTGGTTGGTTCCCCCGTTGTTGCGGCTGCTCGCCCGAACGGAAAGCCGCGAGCTATTTTTGCTCGGAATTGTGGCCCTGTGTTTAATCATTGCCTTGCTGACGGAGCATTTAGGGCTTTCGATTGAGATGGGGGCATTCGTGGCAGGTTTGATGATTTCGGAGGTGGAGTATGCTGACCAAACGCTGACGTATGTCGAACCGCTGCGGGATGTGTTTGCAGCGCTATTTTTTGCCGCGATCGGGATGCTGATTGACCCGATTTTCCTGTGGAACAATCTGGAATTAATTTTAGGGCTCGTCTGTCTGGTATTTGTCGGCAAGTTCTTGATTGTAACACCGTTAGTCAAGGTGTTTGGTTATCCCCTGAAAACGGCGCTAATTGCTGGTCTGGGATTAGCTCAAATTGGGGAGTTTTCGTTCGTCTTGGCCAGTGAAGGACAAGCCTTGGGCCTGGTATCCCGGCGAGTTTATCTCTTAATTTTGGGAACAACCGCAGTGACGCTAGTCGTGACGCCGTTTGTGCTGCGTTTGGTACCGATCGTGTTTAACTGGGCAGAAACATTACCCGCGTTGAAGCGATTTTTTGACCCGGTGGAAGCTCCGTTGGAGGTGTCTGTCGATAACCACAACCTACAAGAGCATGTCGTGATTTGCGGTTACGGACGGGGAGGACGTAATCTAGTGCGGCTGATGCAGGAGCATAACTATCCGGTTGTGGTGATCGATCAGTCAGAACGGGCGATTCAGCAACTGCGAGAGGCCAAAATTCCCTACGTGTATGGCAATGCCGCCAGTTTACATGTGTTGGAAAAAGCGGGAGTTGAGCAGGCCCAATCGATGGTGATTGCGCTGTCCGATCCGATGAGTACGCGCCTGTCTCTGAAGCGATCGCTAGAATTAAATCCGGATCTGGATGTTGTCGTTCGTGCCAATAAAGATCGAGATATCGAACTGCTTTACCAACTCGGGGCGCGAGAGGTGGTGCAGCCAGAGTTTGAGGCAAGTTTGGAACTCGCCAATCATTTGCTCTCTGGAATTGGCTTGCCCTTCTCGGTGATTCAGCGGGAAATGGAACAAATTCGCAGTTCTCATTATCTGGATTTGCGTCCGGAGCAATCCCAGTCTCAGATTGCCAGGGATTTGCGGACAGCTGCTGAGGTGATGAACAGCAAGTGGTATTCCCTACCTGAGAATTCACCGCTGACGGGGATGACGATCGAACAAGCCAACATTCGCAGCTTGACTGGCGTGAGTTTGGTGGCGATTCGCCGCGCTGAGGGAGAGGAAATCGACTATCCCGATGCTCAAGCTAAACTCCAAGAAGGCGATCGGCTTTTAGCGGTAGGAGAACCGGACGAACTCGCAGCCTTTAATGAATTGGCTAAAGGTGAAGTGGCCATTCCTGGCGTTAGTACCCCTTGCCAGTGGTTGCTCGTCCCAGAGGGCAGTCCCGCGCATGGGAAAACCCTTGCCGAACTCCATTTGCGGCGTCAGTATGGGGTGCAGGTGCAATCGATTCGCCGTGAAGGTAAGTTTATCCGCTTCCCCGACGGTGGTGCTGAGGTGCGTGAAGGCGATCATTTGCTGTTGTGCGGCGGCAGTTATCCGCTCTATCAATTGCAGCAGTGGTTGGCACCCTCGCCTCAAAATGCAGTAGTCGCGATTCCTCTGATCAAGGCACAAGTGAGCGAAGCCTTGCAAGAATATCTCCCACTGGATACTCAGCGTAATGGGGATTAGCGAAAGCAACGTGGGCAGTCCACCGAATTAGGATTTTGGATTGATAGCACTCATATAGCAAAAGGCAGAGGGTTCTTATGCTCTTAGGAATAAGAATTTTCAGGCGCGGTGGCGGCAATTGGAGCCATGGCGGACTGTTTTGACAGTTGCCTTTCATCCTGGAGTGCGATCGGTACGCTTATGAACGTCTCTTGATAAAAGTCAATTTTTCGCTGTAGGGGCGTTAGCAAAGCGGTAGCGAGGAACGAGCGTCAGCATTTGCGGATAAAAACCCTGATTTGACCAATTAATTCGAGCGCAAATGCTTCGCCCTCCTAGGTGAAGCCGCAACGTGGGTTGCTATTTTAAGATTGCGGTTTAAGATAAGCGATCGCATGACGCCAGATAATCATGGGTTGATCATCTGGCGTCATGAGGCACAAGCAGTTTTGATCTTGCCATTTCAGCTTGCCGATGACTAAATCTTGCGTCAGGAGTTTTACCTCAACGTCTTTTTCCTCTCGGATAAAACTTTGAACTTGACGAACGCTGGGCAGACCGGTCTCGAATTCAGCCATAATCAAATATTTACGCGGGAGACATCTATGGGAATCGAATTTACAAAGTACCACGGTCTGGGCAATGACTTCATTTTGATTGATAATCGCGCCACGAGCGAACCGGTCATTACACCAGAGCAAGCCGTAAAACTTTGCGATCGCCATTTTGGCATTGGTGCGGATGGAGTGATATTCGCCTTGCCGGGACAAGATCGCACAGACTACACGATGCGGATTTTTAACTCCGATGGCTCTGAACCGGAAATGTGCGGTAACGGGATTCGTTGTTTAGCGCAGTTTATTGCCGATTTGGAGGGCGCAGAGGCGAAAACGGAATACCGCATTCATACTCTAGCAGGGGTAATTATCCCCAGGCTGGCAGGTGAAGGCAAAATCACCGTGGATATGGGCATGCCTCAACTGATTGCGTCTCAAATTCCTACCGTTTTAGCCGAAGCCGACCAAAAGGCGATCGACGTTCCGATTGAAGTGGCGGGACAAACGTGGACTGTTACTTGCGTAAGTATGGGCAATCCTCACTGCATCACGTTTGTTGAGGATGTTGCCGCTATTCCCCTAGAAACGATTGGACCAAAGTTTGAGCATCATTCCGCTTTTCCGCAGCGAACCAACACGGAGTTTATTCAAGTAGTGCGTCCCGACTATTTGAAGATGCGAGTCTGGGAACGGGGTGCGGGTGTGACACTGGCTTGCGGTACGGGGGCCTGTGCCTCTGTGGTGGCTGGTGTATTGACGGGAAAAAGCGCCGCACGCGCTACAGTCGAACTTCCAGGTGGTTGCTTGGAAATTGAATGGTCGCAACAAGACCAACGAGTTTATATGACAGGGCCAGCTGAGCAGGTATTTACTGGAAAGTTGTAAGCGGGAAATATGGGAAACGCGATCGCTTTTTCTGGGTTGAGATAGGAGAAAAAGCGATCGCTCCTTCACCGTAGACTGTGCGACTTCATCGTCGCTCTACAACCGGATTTCATAGTTAGCACCTCGTAATCATGTCTTAAAGCCTTTGGAGTTTTGAGCAGTAATGGACGAAGATACTATCCGGATTGTGACCGACGATGCACCTCAAATCCTTGCTCCTGACGGCTCAAAGATGGGGCTAGAAGATTTAGGTCCATACTACTTCCATGACGATGAGGCTCCCAGACAGAAGGGAAAGGACACTGGCGGAGTTGGTGTTCATAATGTTAAAGTCCAAAAATTAGAAGAAGAAATGGGTCACTTGATGCAGGTGGTTGAGCGGTTGTTTAACCGTACCCAGCAGCAAGGAAACAGAAAACCAGGTATGCAACTGGATGAAATTGAGTTATCGGTCGAAATTAATGGTGAGGGGCAAATAAGCATCCTTGGCAATGGGGGGAAAGCAGGAGGCAAAGGGGCGATTAAGCTCAAGTTCAAACGGGCAGATTAGAGTGAGATGGCGAAGAACTGGGCGATCGCGATCGGCATAAATCAGTACAATTACCTGCAACCGCTCCAATTTGCGAAGCGCGATGCTCAGTTGATGCAGGAATTTCTCCGGACTGAGGCAGGATTTGACCGGATTTTATTCTTCTCGGATGACTCACCTGATGCTGGTGGTCAAGCGATTCGTGCTAACTTGCTGCGGGTGTTGCGGCAGTTAAGTGAAGCACCTCGTCTAGGGGCTGGGGATAACTTTTGGTTTTTCTTTAGCGGTCATGGAATGCGCCATGCGGGTCGAGATTACCTGATGCCCTGTGATGGCGATCCGGGAGATATTGAAAATACGGCTATTTCGATTAATTACATTACAGAACGACTGCGTAGCTGTGGCGCTGATAATGTTGTCCTGATTTTGGATGCCTGTCGCAGTCTTGACACTTACGGTGGAGAAGGCATTGGACGGCAAACGGCTGAAGAGTCACGGTCCACTGGGGTCATCAGCATTTTTTCCTGTAGCCCTAATGAGTACTCCTTTGAAATCGAGGCATTACAAAAAGGTGCGTTTACCCACGCACTCTTGGAAGGTTTGGGTATTCAATGTCAATGCGCCACAGTTGAGCGGTTGAATCAGTATCTAACTTGGCGAGTGCCTGAACTAGTTCGTCAACACAAGAATGCTCGACAAACGCCCTATACCATTGCTGAGCCTTTACCTAAATCGCACTTGATTCTTGTGCCGCGATACGCAACGTTAGCGGATATTGCCACGCTGAAAAATGATGCTTATCAAGCTGAAGTTGAACAAGATCTGGAGCTTGCAGAGCAATTGTGGATTCGGGTGCTAGCTGCGGCTTCTGGTAACGATATGCAAGCCATTAGGGCATTACAGAGAATTGAACGGTTGCGGGTGGGGCGTTCTGAGTTAAAGACTGACCTAACCCCCCAGCCCCCTTCCCTGCGAGGGAAGGGGGAGAAAAGCTCCCCTCTCCTTGCAGGAGAGGGGCTGG
>DATNPC010000600.1:0-2332 GCA_036703375.1 Allocoleopsis sp. | reverse complement strand
GAAGTGCGATCGCAGTTTACTCCCCCAAGATTCTAGGTAGGGGCGAAGCATGCGGGGGACAATCGATCGCCCAAACCCTAGACTTTATGTCCGAATGCTGACGCTCGAAGCTCGCTACCGCTACGCTAACGCCCTTCCAGGAAAAAAATCCCCTACCGACTCTAGTTCAAACCTCTATGAACGGTACGGGTTCTCCATCTGGAGGAATGCGATCGATTTCAATGTGGAACGTACCCTCAAAGCCAGTTCCCTGCACATCAAATTCCCAGCCTTCAGGAGTTTGCCTCATCTCATCCTCTGCTGAAGGTATAAATCCTACTCCAGCAAAGGCTTCACCCGTGTGGAGATACAATTTAACGGGGTGTTCTAGGAGAGCGCGGACGTAATACTGCTTGCGGAAGATCACATTATCGGAGAAGCCAACACCGAGAAGATCGCGTTCGCCAACATAGAAGTCGAGTCGCAACACCATGTCCTTGGGGCTGATGCTGGGATCTTCGAGAATTGGTCTGGTATCGAGATATCCCTCCCAAATCAGCTTGTTGTTGTCCGCCCAGGGAAAAGCCACATTCTCATCGCTCAAGTCATCCTTGGTAAAGGGGCCATAGCAGTTTTCCGCGTCTTTGCTTTGGTGGAACAACTCAAAGTCCACGCCACGCGGCTTAATCGAGATGCCCAAAAAGAACTCGCTCTTGCCAAACCAATCTTGACCGCGAGTAATCTTAGCATTAACCAAACGCAGACGCGATCGCACATTGCCGAAGAAAAAGCGTGTTGCCACCTCAAACGACTCGCGGCAAGTCAGCAGTGAATCGAAGCCTCCATGACACTTGTGGAGAAATGTTCGCGGTGCGCCGGGAATCTGGGCATAGGCTTGCTTCACCAGTCCATCGCTGCGATTGTAGTTGGGTCCATACTCGCCCGGAACGGAGAAGAAGCGATTCAACGCTGTAGCCCCGACGGTACCATAACTACGGTAGTTAGTGCCAACAACAGTCAGCAGCCGCTCTACAGGAAAGTGGTCTTTAAAATACTGATAGGAGGAAGAATTCGCCGGATCGCTTTGAAATTCAGGATTGAAATGCTTAAACTCCTCTGCCGACTCAATCGGTAGCCAATCTCTGAAGATTTGCGGTGCAACACCTTGGTGGGGTGTTCCTAACGTCACAATTTTGTTGATATAGTCTTCTGCCTTGCCACCGTTGTTTGGGTAGGTGCGCTGAACTGCCTCGCGAACCAATAACCCACCCATCGAATGAGCAATAATGTTCACCTTTGGCTTAGAGCCATCTTGCATTGACGCCAGTTCGCGAATAAAGTCAATGAGCCGAACCAGGGCTTGACCATAGGTACTATATTGCCGATCTTTGAGGTCATAGTAGCGAAATACCCAAAGAGAGCGGTACGGATCATCGGCTGATTCGATGAGATACAATGCCATTGCTGGGTCAATCACAATCTTGTTTCCCGAAAAATACCCAGCCTCTTTCAATCGATTAAATTTATTGACAACATCTTTTCCTTTTAAACTCTGAAGTTGCGGTGGCAAATTTGGTTCATTGACCGCTTTCTGCAAGTAATCCAGTTTCCTCGGAAGAATCGGGTCTGCCTTAATCTCGGTACTGTAATAGCCTACGACGTTGGTAGCATCTCGGTATTGCCAGTTAGACTTCATGAAACGCAGGATAAGTCCCTCGTAGATGTAGTTCTCTCCCTGTTTTTGAGGATAGACACTGCCATCCGTAAATCCTTGGTACGTTAGCTTTCTCTCATCATCGGTGTTGAAACCCCCAAACCCGCGAATTAAGATTAATGGTAAAGGGCGATTTGTAGATTGAGACATTTTTTCTCCGATTACATCACTCTTTTGGGTGAATCTTTGCATTATTAACGATCGTTCTTGAAGATTCAGCAGCTTTAATTCTTTTTCCGGATATGACGGTCAACTGCAAAACTTGAAATAGGTTAGAGTTTGACTGTTTAGTAAGCTAAAAAACTCGCTCCGAACTGGGCATCCGGTAAGCTATTGGTCATACTGCTAATTGGAGGCTGCTAAATAGTCAGGCAGCGATACCTGTTTTATGTCATGGACATTCCAAGGCGAAAGACGGCACAGCAGCCTACTTCGCGATCGCCTCAAGCATCTACCCCTAATCTTGGCAGGGCCAATTTTACGGCGGACAGAACGTGACGCTGTGACAGTTTGGGTCGCCCTGAAATCGCCTCGGAAGGTTACTCTCAACGTTTACGCCACTGACAAAAACGGTTCGATTGTCCAGAAATTAGTGCTGAACGGTACGCGCTTTACAGTACCCCTCGGCAAGCACTTGCA
>DATNPC010000599.1:0-2824 GCA_036703375.1 Allocoleopsis sp. | reverse complement strand
TGAAGAAACCTTTTTCTTTAGCAACAGCTAGGGGAGCGCAAGCGGTCAAGGGGACAAAACCGATGTCCAGGTTAACCTTCTCCAACCCGTGACGGGCAATTGCGCCAGCTGTTGTTCTCGCCCGAATTTTCTTGATGCGCTTTTGCTGATTGAGGAAGTAAATCATCTCGCTCCGCAAGCTGTAGTAGCTGGGATGTTCTACGACTTCCATCCGCTTGCGAGGGCGAGGAATATCTACTTCTAAAATTTGACCAATTTTAGAACCCGGTCCGTTGGTGAGCATGACGATTCTATCGGACAGCAGCACTGCTTCATCCACATCGTGAGTCACCATGACGGCCGTCACTTCGTTTTCCTCACAGATTTTCATCAGTTGCTCTTGCAGATTCCCCCGCGTCAGAGCATCCAGCGCCCCAAAGGGTTCATCCAACAGCAGCAACTTGGGGCGAATCGCTAAAGCGCGTGCGATCGCAACCCGTTGTTTTTGTCCGCCTGATAACATGGCAGGGGGCTTGTCGGCATGAGGGCGCAACCCTACCATATCGATGTGCTGCTCCACAATGGATTTGCGATCGCTTTTCGGCAAATCCTTCATCACGGCATCCACTGCCAGTGCAATATTTTCTCGGACTGTGCGCCAAGGCAACAGAGAATAATTCTGGAACACCACCATCCGGTCTGGACCGGGTTGTTTAATGCGCTGTCCTTCTAGAGTCACTAATCCGTCTGTGGGTAGATCCAGACCGGCAATCATATTGAGTAGTGTTGACTTGCCGCAACCCGAGTGACCGATTAAGGAAACGAATTCACCTCTTTTAATTTGAAGATCGATTCCTTTGAGCGCAACGTATTCGCTACCACCAGCTAAGGGAAAAACTTTTTCGAGCCGATCGACGGCAACAAAAACAGACATGGCAGTTTGGTAATGGGTAATGGGTAGTGGGTAATTGGTAATTGGTAATTGGTAATGGGTAATGCGTAGTTAGCGATCGTCGTTCATACCCATTACCTATCATGCGACTCTACTTGGGGTCGGCGGGTACAATTCGCGTTTCGAGCCAAACCATCAACTTGTCTAAGAGAAGACCAACTGCACCGATGTACAACACCGCTAAGATAACTTCGCTGACTTGGTTGTTTTGATAGGCATTCCAGATGAAGAAGCCAATTCCCACAATCCCCGACATCACGATTTCTGCTGCAATAATTGCCAACCAAGCTAACCCCAGTGCAATTCTTAACCCGGTAAAAATGTAGGGAATGGTAGCGGGAATAAGAATGTTGAAAAAGTATTCTTTTTTGGAAAGCTGTAAAACTTTGGAGACGTTGATGTAGTCGCTGGGAATTTGTCTCACACCCACAGCGGTATTAATCAAGATCGGCCAAATTGCGGTAATAAATATCACGAAAAGAGCGGCGGGTTCGTTCTGACGCAGCGCGGCTAAAGCGATGGGTACCCACGCTAGAGGGGCGACAACGCGCAGGAATTGAAAGATGGGATCTAAAGCTCTGGACATCAATTTACTCGTACCAACCAAGATGCCCAAGGCGATACCCACGACAGCGGCGGAGATGTAACCGATCGCAACCCGTTGTAAACTAGCAAACACCTGCCAGAACAAGCCTTTATCGATACCCCCTTTGTCATAAAAGGGATAAGCAATCAGTATCCAGGTTTCTTGCACGACCTGAATGGGTCCTGGTAATGTTGCGCCAGGAGTCCAAGCAAATATCTGCCAGATTGCCAGAAAAATCGCGATCGCTACCAGCGGTGGCACAATATTGGGGAATTGCTTTTGCAGGAGAGTTACCCAATCCTTCTGGAAACTATTCGTTGAAGTGCGTCTTGGCAGTGTTGTCATGACTGAAGTCTTCCTTAAATCTTGGTAAGTAATTAAGTTGGTGCTGTCTACTTAGAGGCGAATGCTTTGCGGTTAGCAGTGATTCCGCTGCATTTGAAAAATCAAGGTTCCAACAATCGAACGAAACTCAATACGTAAAGCAGGATTCAGCCTAAATCGCTACACTTTCTTGATTTTCAGGCTGTTTAAATAGTCTTCGGGCTTCTCAGGGTCGAACTTGGTACCATCAAAAAACTCTTCAACGCCACGGGATGGACTGCTAGGAATATCAGCGGCAGGAATCCCGGCTTCCTTAGCGGCTTCTTTCCAAATATCTTCTCGGTTGACTTTATCGATGAGTTCTCTAGCTTTTGCCGCATTATTGGCAATGTAATCTTTCGGCAAGAAACCCCAGCGAACGCTTTCTGTGATGAACCAAAGGTCGTGGCTCTTGTAGGGATACGATACGCTACCTCTTTGATCTTTCCAGTAGTAGGCAGCCATCTTCTTATCGTCAATTACCCGACCATCTCCCGTGTCATATTTACCCATAAAGGTGTCTAGAAGAATTTGGGAGGAAAGGTTAAAGTAGTTGCGTCCCGCAAGAATTTCAGAAAGTTCCTTGCGATTGTTGAAATCGTCGCACCACTGTTGGGCTTCCATCACACCTTTTAGTAGCGCTTTGGTTGCCTTAGGATTTTTATCGGCCCAATCTGCTCTGATCGCTAAGTATTCTTCGGGATGAGCTGGCCATATTTCAGCCGTCAATGCTGCCAAAAAGCCAATCTTATCTTGGACAATCCGATACGGCCAGGGGTCGCCAGTACTAAACGCATCCATTGTACCCGTCTTCATATTGGCAACCGTTTGGGCAGCGGGTACCGTGAGTAATTTGACATCCTTGTCAGGATCGACGCCACTAGCAGCTAACCAGTAGCGAATCCAAAAATCTTGATTGACGGCGGGAAAGGTATAAGCAGCCG
>DATNPC010000598.1:0-2854 GCA_036703375.1 Allocoleopsis sp. | reverse complement strand
ATGAGATGCCGCTACACATTGATATAGTTAATCATGTGAACTCGCTATTCCCTGAAGTCAAATACGATACATTTTGGATTGCAACCCTATGGATTTTTTTACGCTTTTATTTGATTGAAAAAGCCGATCCTAATCAAGAACGCTACTGGAAGAAAATTATCCTTGAACAGGAACGATTAAAGCCAACTTATCGCCGGTTAGAAAAGGTCGATAGGGTTTTGAAGAAGCTACCGTTAATGCAGCGGATGGCTTGGAATCTTGCTGTAGTAGCGACCAAATAAGCTGTCTTGCTGCTCACTTGCTGGCTGAGACTGAGTGTCATCCCAAATCTAGCAAATTTCTGCTGACCATAGAAATTTACCTTCTTCTTCTTTAGGAAAAAATTTGCAGTTTCTAGAGCCAACCTGTGGGAGGGAAGGCTAGAATCGATAGCGATACAGGACGCAGTCGCGCCCTTTTCGTTTATCTCAAGGGGAATAAGGGGAAGAGGATATGCCTCAAGGTTCAGGAGAACACGAGTTGATTAATAATAAGTTTGGGATGATATCAGACCAACGAGTAATATTCCCCAGCAACAAAAGTTTATTTACCAGTGGTTCTCAAGAAGAGTTTCCTATCAGGCAGATTGTTTCGGCGCGCTTTTATAAGCAAAAAGCGATGTTAATAGGTGCTATTGCTGCATTTCTCGGAACATTATTACCCATTTTAATCGTTGCTTTTCTTCCCGGCAATATCCTTGCGATTATACTGGGAATACTTGTTTTAGCTATGGGAATGGTAGTAGCCTATCTAGGAATTTCAGGAGTTCCCAAAGTTATCATTAAGACAGCTGAAGGAAAAATAGCTCAAGCTACTGGTTGGCCGAATCATAAGGATGAAGCCAAAGCTTTTGCCCTAGTTCTGCGTGAAAAGATTAATACTTAGAGAGAAACTTATTGAATGGTTCAGTAGAAATTCAGTTCGCTCTTGCACTTACCTGAATTACCTTCTGATTGACTGTTAATAAATATTGAAATTAGCAATCTCCATCTATTCTTTCCCAAACTCTAAAATATTAGAATTTGAATTGGCAATAAGGTTGATGTCATTGCTCTTAGTCCCTAAAGTCGCTAACTTGACAAGCGTTAGCTTGAGCATTGACTGAGAAATCAGTGTATTTTCCAGGATGATTAGACATCAGCTTCTAAATCTAGGTAGATTTTCGGATTTAGAGAACCTTGATAGATTTTATCTTTAAGTTTAAATTACACATCCATAAATAATCTACGAATCCAGATATTGTTCCGCATTTAGCTATCTGGAACAGGATTATGCATCTACTATTAATTATGAAGACTTCGGAAACAAACTCTTGGCAAAATGTCCGCGCTGCCTTCAAGAAAATCTGGGGCTATGATGATTTTCGATCGCCTCAAGGTGAAATTATTCATAGCCTGCTAGAAAAGAGGGATGCGCTAATCGTTCTACCGACAGGTGGAGGAAAGTCGATCTGTTTCCAACTTCCTGCACTCCTACAAACCGGATTAACTCTCGTGGTTTCACCGCTAGTGGCGCTGATGGAAAACCAAGTGCAAGAGTTACATCAGTTGAAGTTGCCAGCTGCTCTATTGCATAGTGAATTGCCAGCATGGGAACGTAAGAAAACATTGCAAGCGTTAGAGCGGCAGCAGCTACGATTACTTTATTTATCACCGGAAACGCTACTGAGTCCACCTGTGTGGGAACGGCTATGTAAACCCCAACTTAAAATCAATGGATTAATTCTGGACGAAGCTCATTGCCTCGTGCAGTGGGGAGATACATTTCGACCGGCTTATCGGCGTTTGGGTGCAGTACGACCCGCGTTACTGAAGTATAAACCAGCAGGAACCAAAATTAGTATTGCAGCGTTCACTGCAACGGCCGATCCTAATGCCCAGCAAACTATCCGAAATGTCTTGCAACTCCAACAACCCAATACCTTTTTAATTAGTCCCTATCGAGAAAATCTCAACCTCAAAATTCAAACCGTGTGGACTCCGAGAGGACGCCGCCAGCGGATGTTGAAGTTCATCCAAGCACACCCTAAACAAACGGGGTTAGTCTACGTTCGTTCCCGACGCGAGAGTGAGGAGTTAGCCCAGTGGTTTGGAGGACTGAGCTATGCGACAGCAGCTTACCATGCGGGTTTGAGTGCCCAGGAACGCCGAGCAATTGAAGCGAGTTGGTTGAATGGGCGAAGTCAGTTCGTAGTTTGCACCTGTGCTTTTGGCATGGGTATCAATAAACCTGATGTACGTTGGGTAGTTCACTACCAGTCGCCTCAACTGCTATCCGAGTATATCCAAGAAGTGGGTCGAGGAGGACGGGATGGTCAACCGTCTGATGCTCTAACGCTGGTGAGCGAGCCAACAGGATGGTTTAATTCAGAGGATAAGCAGCGACGGCAGTTTTTTGTTGATAAATTGCGATCGCAATATCAAGATGCCCAGCAGTTGGTGAAGAAACTACCCGTTCAGGGGGACGTTACAACCGTAGCAAGACAATATCGCGATGGTGCGATCGCGCTTGCTCTGCTTCACAGTGCTGGAGAATTGGAATGGCAAGACCCGTTTCATTATCGCAAACAGCCATCAGGAACATCTCAAACCCTTGCTCAGTTGAGTACTACCCAAGAGCAAGTACAAAAGCAAATGACGCATTACATAACGACTCGCGAGTGTCGTTGGCAATTTTTATTAAAGGCGTTTGGCTTTACCAAAGAAGCCAATGGATTTCGCTGCGGACACTGCGACAACTGTTAAATCGCTATCTAGAAAATAGACGGGGAGACGGGGAGATGAATTTTCATCCTTTTGTTGTGAACGCAGCTCAT
>DATNPC010000597.1:0-5329 GCA_036703375.1 Allocoleopsis sp. | reverse complement strand
TTCCCTGCGTACCGTCCTGATTGTCCCCTTCGTTCTACAAATTGTCGGGACAGTCGGATTGGTGGGGTATCTGTCGTATAGAAACGGACATGAAGAAATCAATCACCTGGCGACTCAACTCCAACTTGAAATCCAATCCCGAATCGATCAGCGTCTGGATAGCTATCTAGCTATTCCTTCTCAGCTGAATAAAATCAATGTAGATGCTTATGAATTGAAGCTATTGGACTTCTTTAACTTCAAAAGTACAGGGCAATACTTTTGGAGACAACTCCAGGTATTCAATATTAGCTACATTAATTTTGCGACCCCAAAAGGAGAATTTATCGGAGCAGGAGATTACGGACAGGGCAGTATACAAATTGAAGAAATTCCCAAAAATACGCAAGGGAAATCCTATAAATATGATGCGGATAAACAAGGGAATCGCACTCGCCTTGTATCCGTACAAAGCTTCGATCCGCATGCGGAATCCTGGTATTTCAATGCCGTAAACGCTGGCAAACCTGTATGGAGTGAGATTTATAACTGGGATACGAACCCTGAAATTATGTCTATTGCGGCTAGCTATCCGCTCTACGATAGCAATAAAACGCTCATCGGCGTTACGGGCATCGATCTGAAATTATCAGATATTAGTCGCTTTCTCAAGGGGATGAAAATTGGCAAGTCGGGTAAGGCCTTTATCGTGGAGCGCTCTGGCTTATTGGTGGCGAGTTCTGCGAGCGAGCGATCGTTCACAATGGTGAATGGTAAAGCACGACGACTCAACGCTTTAAATAGTCAAACTCCTGCCATTCAACAGACAATTCAGTATTTGCAAAAGCGCTTTGGCAACCTCAGTAAAATCCAGAAGAATTATCAGCTCAGTCTAAACTTATCCGGTCAGCGCCAATATGTTCAAGTAGCTCCTTGGCAGGATAGCCTCGGGTTGAACTGGTTGATTGTAGTGGTAGTTCCAGAAACCGACTTTATGGCGCAAATTAATGCCAACACTCGCACCACGATCGTATTGTGTTTTGCTGCCTTCGTCGGGTCAACAGTGATTGGTATTCTAACCGCTGGTTGGGTGACAAAGCCAATTTTGCGCTTAAACACAGCAGCTAAAGCGATTGCGAAAGGTGAGTGGGGTAAAACCGTAGAAATCGATCGCGCTGATGAAGTGGGAGAATTGGCAAAGTCGTTTAATAACATGGCTGCACAACTGCAAAAGTCATTTACCGAACTCCAATCCTTGAATGAAGCTTTAGTGCAAAGTGAAAACCAACTGAATCAATTTCTCGAAGCATTACCCATTGGAGTCTCTGTACATGAGGCGACAGGCCAAGTTACCTACTGCAACCAGACGGCAAAGAGTTTTCTGGGCATCGAAAACATTCCAGACGCTACACCGGAAGAACTGGCAAAAGTTTATCAAATCTATCATCAAAACCAGTTATGTCCGACTGAAGAACTACCCGCGATACGAGCGCTTGAGGGCGAAACGGTGTTCCTAGACAATTTAGAACTGCATCGCAACGGGCAGAGAATTCCGTTTGAGGTGCGTGCTACGCCAATTTTCGATCGCCAAGGAAATGTTGCCTACGCGATCGTTGCCTTCTCGGATATCACCGAACGCAAACAGGCTGAGAAAATCTTAGGGGACTATCAGCGCACCCTAGAAGCCCAAATTACCGAACGTACAGCAGAATTAGCCAAAGCTAAAGAAGCAGCTGAAGCAGCTAACCGCGCAAAAAGCCGATTCCTGGCGAATATGAGTCACGAACTCCGCACCCCACTCAACGGCATTCTGGGCTACGCGCAAATTCTGCAACGGGACAAAAACAGTACTCTCAAGCAACAAGAGGGTTTTGATGTAATTTACCAGTGTGGGACGCACCTGCTCACTCTGATTAACGATATTTTAGACCTGTCTAAAATCGAAGCGGATAAACTAGAACTCTACCCAGACGATTTTCATTTTCCGTCCTTCCTCACTAGGGTGACAGAAATCTTTCGCCTCAAAGCTGAACAAAAATCAATTCACTTTACCTACCTCACCCTCAACCCACTTCCTGAAGTTGTTCATGCCGATGAAAAACGGCTGCGCCAAGTCCTAATCAACCTACTGAGTAATGCAGTCAAATTTACTGATACGGGTGGCGTTACCTTCAAGATAGAGGTAATAGGTAATCAGTCATGGGTAATCGGCTCTGAAAACAAAGAGCAATTCCCCATTACCAATTCCCCATTATCCATTACCAAAATTCGCTTTCAAGTAGAAGATACGGGTATCGGAATGTCTGCCGATCAAATAGAAAAAATCTTCTTACCATTCGAGCAAGTGGGGGAGATTTCGCGCCGTGCAGAAGGAACTGGCTTGGGACTTTCCATTAGTCAGAAAATTATCTCAAGAATGGGCAGTGAAATTTTTGTTGAAAGTACTCCGGAAGTTGGTAGCCGGTTTTGGTTTGACTTAGACTTGCCAATTGCCTCAAATGCGATCGAGCCAACCCTTATCCAATCAACCGAAACTATCTGCGGTTATCAAGGTGAAAAACGTACAATTCTCGTTGTTGATGACTGTTGGGAGAATCGCTCTTTCATCATCAATCTACTCAAGCCTCTAGGGTTTGAACTCAACGAAGCCTCTAATGGGCCAGAGGGTTTAGAAAAAGCTGTGACATGGCAACCCAATTTAATTATTACTGACTTGGTAATGCCAGGGATGGATGGATTCGAGATGACGCGACAGCTACGCCAAGTACCTGAGTTGCAAAATACAATTATCCTGGCTATTTCTGCCAATGCATTTGAAACTGAGCGACTTCATAGTTTGGCCTCTGGCTGCAACGATTTCCTCTCCAAGCCGGTACAAGCAGAAGAGGTGCTGAATAAGATAAAGACTTACTTACACTTGACATGGATTGGTGAGGAACAAGACATTAAGAACAGGGGATTAGTGAGCGAGGGAAGTTTTCCTAATCTCTCCACAATGGTGATACCGCCCAAGGAGAAACTCGTTGCTTTATATGAAGCCGTTCAGGGGGGTAATGTTGACAGCGTAAAACAGGAAGTCATCAAACTTCAACAATTAACCCCTGAATCTACTCGTTTTGCCACTATGATCCGGGAACTTGCCGAAGATTTTGAATATGAAAAAATTGCAAATCTAGTTGACTACTATCTCTCCGAAATTTCCGAATAGAGTCACAAAGCAACGGAGTTGAATTTAGAGAAAAAATCTAGTGAGGGAGAATCTGAAGTAGAATTAGGCTGTCTCAATTTTTATTACAATAAGACTATTAATGCTAAGTAAATCTTAATTTATGACACTTGATGAATTAGAGACACAGCTCCTTGCTTTAACTCTTACTGAAAAAGCTGAAGCTATACAAATCTTAACTAAAGCCTTGAGCAGTAATTCGCGAGGGATTACGAAAACTCCTGGTGTGTGTGGTGGTGATGCTTGTATTGCTGGAACCCGCATTCCAGTTTGGTTGATTGTAAGTTGGCGTCGTCAAGATATGAGTGATGCGGAGCTTCTCAATCTTTATCCCCATCTTAGTGCTGCTGATTTAGTCAATGCCTGGGCTTATGCTGATGCACATACTGAGGAAATTGAAGAAGCCATCAGAAAAAATGACGAAGTAATGCAAGAAGCTGAGGAAGCTTGAACAGTGGCACGTCTCTATGCCGACGAGCAATTCCCTCGTCTAGTCAGCCAATTATTACGCACTTTTGGTCATGATGTCTTAACCGTTCAAGAGGCAGGGAATGCTGGACTTAGAATTCCCGATGCAGAGGTGTTAGCATTTGCTATCAGCGACAATCGCGCAGTTTTGACACTCAATCGATATGATTTCATCCGATGACACCGCTTAAAACCTAACCACACTGGCATCATTGTTGCACAGAAGATCGGAACTTGGAGCAGTTAGCAGCACGGATTCATGAGGCTATTTTTGCTGAAGAATCCTTGAGCGGTAAATTAATTCGAGTGACTCGTCCGGCAAGATGAGTTTAATTTTTACATGGAGAGACTTAATTGAGAACCTCGCTCGGTTTTACGGACTTCAATGCGATTCTGAAAGGCTTCTTTAAACTGGGGCATGTGAGTGACTGTGAGAATGCAGGAAAAATCAGACGCGATCGCATTTATTGCTGCAATTAAGCGATCGCATCCTTCCGAGTCTTGCGTCCCAAACCCTTCATCCACAATCAGCATCTGTAAAGACGTTCCCGCTCGTTGTGCCAACAGTCGCGCTAAAGCCAGACGAATGGAAAAGTTAATCCGAAATGCTTCTCCCCCCGAATAGGTTTCATAAGGACGGGTACCGCTAGCGTCAGCAATCAAAATATCCAGCGTATCAATCAGTTTCGTCGTTTTCTTCGATGCCCGACGCCCCGCTCTCTGCGTGACAATTTGGACGTGCAACTGATTTCCGGTAAGACGCGCCAGAATCTGATTCGTTTCGGCTTCCAGTTGGGGCAGGATATTCTCAATCATCAACGCTTGGATGCCATTTTTACCAAACGCTTGGGCTAATTCCTGGTGAACTCGATATTGTCGCTGGAGTTCTTGCAGTTGCTTTTGCTGCTCGTCGTATTGCGTTTGCAGCGTTTCTAGCTGAGTCAACCGCTGTTGCAGACGCCCTTGTTGGGAAAGCTGTTCGTCGAGTTGCCGCCGCCGTTCTACGATCTGTTGTTCGACGACTTGGATATCGTAGGTAGCATCTGGATAATGTTCGAGTTGCTTGACAATCGTATCGACTTGTGAACTGATGCCATCTCGATCGCCTTTTCGCGTCTGTAAGGTTTGCGCCAGCGATGCCACGCGATCGCACACTTGGGGATATTGCTGCTGGGCGGACATTAACTCCTGATAGCGTAGCTGCCAAGACTGGGCTTGACGCACCGATGCTCGCAGGGCGTTGTGTTCTGCTAAGTTGTAACCGATTTGCGCCATTTGCCGATCGATCGCTACAATCTGTTGCTGGAGTTCGGAATGGGTTTGCAACTCGTGCAGGGAGGTGTGAAGAGCCTGAAGCTTGGCTTGGAGTTGGGGTTTTTTCTCGTCAATTTTCGCCTGACGCCGCAGGGCATCGTCCAGCTTGGCTTGCTTGATTTCCGCCCAACGCCAGCGATCCACCTCTCCACGTGCTAGCGCATGGTTTTGTTCGTTGTAGTTGAGCTGTTGCAACTGAGCTTCGATTTGTTGCAGTTCGGTTTGTAAATCGAGGGCGTATTCTCCACGCTGGAGACAGCGCTCTAGTTCTTCTTTTTCCTCCGAAATCTCATAAAGTCGGTCATAGACTTCATCCGTCGCCTCTAGTCGTGCGGCGAGTTG
>DATNPC010000596.1:0-3513 GCA_036703375.1 Allocoleopsis sp. | reverse complement strand
TTTTATTCAGCAATTTTAATTGGAATTAATCAATTAATCGAAATAATTATTGAACTAAAACAAGCAAGAATTAATAATTCCATTAATTCTGCTTTTTTCGAGCAAGTGTTAAGGGTAAATCTCATGGTAAAATATTCAATTACTGCTATCCAAGACCTCATCACAAGTTTCCTAAATTCAGAGTGATTCGTACCAGAATCTCCTTTAGGAACGATCCCCACGAGTACCAATTCGAGATAGGATGGGTTTTAATTTTGAAAACCAATCTGTTGTGAATCATGATTATGAAGCGCTACATATCACGTCTTGTTGCTCTTGTTTTGGTTGTTGTAATTGGTCTGATGGGGTGTTCCTCAAGTAGTGCTACAGGTTTGACCGGAGATTACCGCCAAGATACGTTGGGCCTATTGCAGAGCTTGAGAACAGCAATTGAATTACCCGAGGATGCTCCCGAGAAAGCAGAAGCACAGTCACAAGCGCGTCAACTCATTAATGACTTTGCCTCACGCTATCGGCGAGATGGGGCGGTATCCAATCTCAGCTCCTTCACCACCATGCGAACGGCGCTGAACTCTTTGGCTGGTCATTACAGCTCCTATCCCAACCGTCCTTTACCGCAAAAGCTGAAGAAGCGCTTAGAACAAGAATTCCAGCAGGTAGAAAATGCACTCAAGCGAGGTGCTTAATTGCTTGATGCGTTGGTCTCCAACTATGCCAATTGGTAAGCGCTCCGCCCTTTAGAAACTTACACTTAAGGCTGGGCGCTTCAGCAGATGAGGGTTTGAGCAGTCAAACCCCTTCTTTGTTGAACGGGTAAATTCTCGATTGGTTATCCGGAAGAGTTGGCAAGAGTGCTGAAAGCGGAAAATAGTCGAAAACCTTTATAATTGCCGATCTGTGACAGTCTACCAAGACTGAAGACGCCAACTTTCTGTTTTTCCGTATGTGGTGTTTGTAGGAATGTCTAATGGTTTTTTCCGAAGAGCGCAACGGCGACAGCGTCTTTATCGCGCGGCAGTCGCAACGCTCTGGACCAGTAGTTGTCTAGTCAGTCAGTGTTGGTTAACCGAGACGGCTCGGGCGCAATTTCCAGCTTATTGTCAAATCTCCAAGACAGCGATCGCGCAAAAAGAAAGCTTGCGTGTCGGTGCCTTAAAAGGCAATGTAGACTCGGATAAGAGCTATAAAGCTCTAGTCAAGCAACACGCAGATTACCTGAGGCAGTGCCGCTCTCGCACCTGGCCCCAAACCCAAGGGATTTGGTTGCGCTTATATCCTTGTGATATTCGACCAGGAGCGCTTGATGAGGTCATGGATCGCATCGTCAATCGAGGCTACAACGAGGTTTATGTTGAAGCGTTTTATGACGGTCAAGCTCTGCTGCCATCGTCAGATAATCCAACGGCTTGGCCCTCGATTATACGGACGCCTGGAGCTGAAAAAGTTGATTTGTTAGCGCAGGCCATTCAAAAAGGACGCGAACGGGGTCTACAGGTCTATGCCTGGATGTTCACGATGAATTTTGGCTACACCTATGCTCAGCGTTCAGATCGGCAGAGGGTGTTGGCCCGTAATGGTCGGGGACAGACAAGCTTGCAGTTTGTGCCAGATGGACCGCAAGTCTTTATTGACCCCTACAACCCCCAAGCTAAGGCAGATTACTATCAGCTCGTTCAAGCTATCTTGAAACGACGCCCGGACGGTATTCTTTTTGATTACATTCGGTATCCCCGTGGGGCAGGTAGCAATTCTGTGGCTGATAATCTGGCAGACTTATGGATTTTCAGCGATGCAGCCAGACAAGCACTCTACGATCGCGGTCTCAATGGCAAAGGCAGAGAACTGATTCGACGCTACCTGAGTAAAGGTGCGATCGATATGAGCGACATACAAGCCATAAACGCGCTGTATCCGAATGAAGAGACACCGCTGTGGCAAGGTCGCACTCCCTCTCCGACAGATACATTGGCATCTTTACAATGGCAATTGTGGCAGCTAAGCGTCGCCCACGCCGCTCAAGGGGTCATCGACTTTCTCTCACTAGCGACGCTTGCCGCTCAGCGAAATGGAGTCAGAGCAGGAGCTGTATTTTTCCCGGATGGCAATCAAGCTGTCGGTCAAACTGGGTACGATTCCCGACTACAGGCCTGGGATCGATTTCCCCGTTCTATTGAATGGCATGCGATGTCTTATGGGGTTTGTGGTGACACTAACACCAGCTGTATTGAAGCGCTGGTTAAACGAGTGGTGGATCGAACTCCTAATGGTACGCAAGTCATACCAGCCCTGGCAGGAACTTGGGGACGATCGGAGGGTAATCGTCCTCCCCTAGAAGTCCAGATGCAAGCTATCCACCGGATAGCACCGCAAATCAATGCCGTGAGCCATTTCGCTTATTCCTGGCAAGACCCCCAGTCCGATCGCGATCGCAAATTCTGTCAAGTTCAGTAATTTGAGTTCAATCGGGGTGCATCTCCATTTATTGAACTGCGGCGAGTTCTCCGAACAGGGGCAGAAGTCGCTCGACATCCAGTAAGAAAATAGTGAGTTGCGAATTTTCCTGGGGAATCACAGCAACATGACTAGCGACTTCTAACGTATCCGAACGGCGATAGGATTCGGGGAGAAGGCGAATTTGAGAAAGTGGCACTTCCATTAACACCGGAGTGTCAGCAATTGGAATGCCATAGAGTTCGCTAGTTGTATTGCGAACGACCACTAAGTAGCCTCCTAGCTGAGGCTCGCCCGAAGGATTGGACGTGTGGAAAAATCGTCGATGTAGGTCTACAACCGTCACTTCACCATCACCGACATGAGCAACTCCCACAGCCCCAACACCACTGCTATAGACTGGCGTGCGATTCACCACTTTATAGACGGCTTCAATGCGTAGAGCCAGTTTTAAGTTGCCCAAGCTAAACACCAGTAGTTTAAGATACGGCGTAGCCTGTCGGGCCTGTAATGACAGCTCAGAATTACCGGATGGGACGCTGATAGAAAGGTTGTTCATTTCATATTCAAGGGTTAGTTGTTGGTGGTTAGTAGAGGCAATCCCGCCGTGGTTCTCCCACTGATGGTTTGGGGCGGGCACGGGGGTAGGAGCCCCTACGCAAAATCAATGGTTCTGGGATGACTGAACCGATGCTCTAGGGCGTTGGTTGAAGGGCTGGCAAACTTTCAGGCGTACTCTCACCAATGATGTGCTTAATCGCTCCCACAAACTCCTGTTCTAAGTAGGGCTTGGTAAAGTAAGCGGTAGCACCTAATTGCTTCGCGAGCCAGCGATGTTTATCATTACTGCGAGAGGTCAGCATAACTACCGGAATTTGCGAGAGGTGAGGGTCTTGACGACGGTGGCTGAGAAACTCAAAGCCATTCATATTGGGCATTTCAATATCGCAAACGACCAAATCGACTGAAGCAGTTTGCTGCAACTGTTCGATCGCTTCTCGCCCATCCCGTGCTTGCAAGACTCGACACCCTGCCCGTTCCAAGGAAAGTGCTAGCGTTCGC
>DATNPC010000595.1:0-2020 GCA_036703375.1 Allocoleopsis sp. | reverse complement strand
GACCAACGGCTTCACCGGTTGCGCCGCTTTGGCAACGTCTGCCACCGTCTTAGCCGCTTGAGTCGCTTTGTCGGCTTCTGTCGCGGCGCGATCGGCATCGGATGCCTTCGCCGCTTCAACGGTAGCCGTGACTTCCTTAGCCACCGTTGTCACAGCCTCAGTCACTTTGATCGCCCCGATCGCTTGAGCGGTTTGAGCCGCTTGGCTGGCTGCTGTGGTAGCCTCAGTTGCCGTCTTTATGGCTTTGTCTACCTCTGTCGCCTTATCAGTAGAGGTATCCTTCACCGCTTGAGCCAGCGCTTTGGCCGATTGAGCTGCTGACTGTGCTGCTGCCGAGGCTGTAATTCGAGCAGCCGCCTTGAGGTCAACTGCGGCGAAAAAGGGTTGTTCCAGGTATTCGTCCGTACCTTGAATCAGCTGAGTTAACAGGCAGTAGAGATTGTCCTTGGCGGGAGCAACTTCGCAGCCGAGAATTGAACCTGTGGTACGCAACAGTTCGAGCTGAACGCCTTGGTTGGTCACCCAAAACAGCGATCGCGTAGGATTGCTGGGATCGTCAGTATTAAACTTCACCATAGCGGCGGCCGAACCATCTTTGGCAAAGCTCAGCACCATACCAAACTTGGGAAGAAAGTCCAGTGGCTTGGCGGCAGGTGTCAATGGCAAAATTGCTACACCCTGCCCTTGAGCAATCGCGATCGAGGTACTGTCCGGGGTAATGACAAATTCACCGCCTTGCTGGTTCCCCAACAGTCGCGGCTTGGCATTTTTGGCGATCGACCATAATCCAAAATCAGATGGATTGCGCCGATTGAGTCGTTGCACGATTAGGGTTTGTCCATCTGGAGACAAGTCAAACTTCAAGATTTGGTAATCTTTACTATCTAGAACGCGATCGATCTGACCCGCGCCTTGGGAGGATACCGACTCTGGATCGGGCGAGGTAAACGAGATTCCCGTTGTCACCGAGTACAGTTGCTGTTGGAGCAAGCCCTGTTCCTGACTTTTGCGATCGCTAGCTGCAAACACAATCCGCTCCCCATCGGGATAGGGTTTAAAGTCCGTCACCACTAAATCCGGAGGCGTCAAGGTCGTCTTTTTTCCCGTTGTCAAGTTGGATAGGATTAACCGCCCCTGCTCTTCTCCGGCCGTTCCCACATAGGCAAAAGCGCGATCGCGCGTGCGGAAAGAAGCCGTAAATGGCTGCATCACCTTTCCTCTTACCTGCTTTCTAGAAAAATAGTCTTTTGCTCCCTTAAGTTCCAGTTGATATTGGTTGCCATAGGGTACGGGAAACAGGGTTGTATATGCCATCCGACGCCCCGCCCAACTAAACTTCCCAGGGACAGGGGGATTCAGTTTTAGATTAGCTTCCACGCTGGCATGATCCATGGGGCGGCTAAACGTCAACGTAAAGGCCGTATCCTCTGCACCGACTTGCTGGTTTTGCCAACTAAAATCGCGCACGCGGGGAGCCGTGCGATCGCCGCTCAACAACACGATCCCAACCAGTAGAGCGAGTATCAGCATTGCCCCCAACGCTATGCGGTCAATCGGTTGGAGAACTTTTTTCGAGGTCGCAGTTTGCCCTGACATTTTAGCCATCAAAATCTGGAAGCACTATCGTTATCTTGACAAATCAGAGGACACATTTAGCAGTGAGCAGTGACCAGTTGTTCAGGAGTTCCCCCAGGTGGCAGCGCTCAATCCCTCGCTCGAAGCTCAAGCTTACAGCCAGTCACAACGAGGAGTTCAATCCCCGCCCTGTTACCTGGTCAGTCAACCCTGTTGAACCACTGCCTAATCATCCTGACACTCTCCCTACCAATCGGGAAGACTTCCATCAGCGACCCACTGCTCACTGTTCACTGCTCACTGTTCACTGCTCACTGCTCACTGCTCACTGCAAAAGCGTAAGCCGTATTACACCTTACAAAAACTTTACAGAATAAGTTTCGACTTTGATAAAACACTGTAATACATTTAAGAAAGATGAAAGACCCTGCTAGTGCTCAGAATT
>DATNPC010000594.1:0-3775 GCA_036703375.1 Allocoleopsis sp. | reverse complement strand
AAAAGCTGCTGTGCTGTATGGGATCGCAAACAGCATTACGGCAGTTCTGCCACGATGGAGGTGATGGTGAGGATTTTTTCCTCTTGTTTGAGTTTAGCAATGCGATCGCCTGCTCCATCTTTCCCCCACATCTTGACAGACTTTAAGGGTAAACGGACTACTCGCTCCTCACTCGTCGCTAGTGCCACTTCAGGTGTCCCAGACGCCGATACCATGCCCACCAGAACATCGGTAGAGTTTTTAAACTGGAGTGCCTGCGTGCCGAGGTCGCCCCGATTGACCAAGCGGATGACACCGACAGGTAGACGCTTGCCGTATCCCTGCTCGGTTACCAGTAAGAGATTGTCATCCGCAGCAATCGCTACACAACCCACGAGTCGCTCCCGCTTTCGCAGTCGCAAGGCTTGATTGCCTTGAGCAGTACGTCCCATTAAGGGCAATTGTTCGTCATTGATTTCAAAGCGCAACAGTCGTCCGTTGCTAGTGGCGATGACCAGTTGTTCGCCAGCTTGAGCCAGACTGACATGCTGCAAAATGTCCTCGTCTTTGAACTTGACCAGCGTTACACCGCGTGCTGTGAGGTTAGCTAACTCGGACGCTAAAAGGCGCTTGATTCGTCCCTGCTGAGTGAGCAAAACAATCGTGCTATGTTCTGGAATGCGATCGCGCATAAAGTGTGCCACTACCGTTTCCGATCGCGCGGCATCGGGTAACAAACTCGCTAACGGCATGCCCTGCTTTCGTCCAGCAGCCGGTGGAATATCTCCAACTTTGATCGGATAGGCTTTCCCGCCATTGGTGATGACCACTAACTCATCGTGAGTCACAGCTAGGTGAGTCTCAACAATCAACTCATCCCCTTTTTGAGTTGACGACTTGGATTTTTGCGCCGTTGTCAAGCGATGTCGCTGGACGTGGCCCTGTTGAGTAAACTCCAGAATGGTCTTCTCTTCCTCAACGGGCTTTGAGGGGGGTAAGTCAGGGATGGGCAACTGAGGTTGGGTAACTGAGTCGTCGGCGACGGATTTCTTTTTGCTGGTTTGACGACTGGGTGCGTTGCCTTTGGCTGCTGCTGGCTTCGCGATCGCTTTGTTGGTGTCTTTGGCTTTATCCTCAGTTGCCGCATGAGACGCTTTAATCTTCGTGCGGCGGGGATCGGCATACTTGCGCTTGAGCGATCGCAAATCTTTCTTGAGGGCTTTGAGCAACTCGTTGCGATTGGTTAATAATCGCCGCAGGTTCTCGATTCGCGCCGTTAGCTCGTCGAACTCGGTTTGTAATTTTTGCTGTTCTAAGCCCGTGAGACGACGCAGGGGCATGCTCAAAATCGCATCGGCTTGAGTCTCGCTGATGGTTAATTGGTCTTGGAGAGATACCTTTGCCGTTGTGCCATCGGGAGCATTTTTGAGAATTTCAATGACAGTATCGATGCGGGTGAGACAAGCCAGTAACCCTTCAACAATGTGCAGGCGTCGTTCGTCCTGTTCCAGTTCGTAAGTATACTGCCGGGTCAGGGTTTGTTCGCGAAAGCGGAGAAATTCCTCTAACAACTGCCGCAGCGTCAACTGACAGGGCTGTCCGTTGACCAACGCTAACACGATCGCACCAAAGTTACTTTCGAGTGCCGTTTGCTTGTACAACTGTTTGAGGACAGCAGCGGGCTGAACCTCTCGTTTCAGTTCTATCACCACGCGCATCCCGGAGCGATCGCTTTCGTCTCGCAAATCCGCAATTCCCTCGATGCGACCTTGGTTAATCAGCTCGGCTAATTTCTCAATCCAGCCAGCTTTACTCACCTGATAAGGTAGTTCGCTCACGATAATCGCCGTTCGCCGGTGTTGCCGTCGCCCGCGACCGCTTTGAATCTCCTCCAGATGACTCACGCCCCGCACGACGATACTACCGCGTCCCGTGCTGTAGGCATCCCGAATTCCTGAGGTTTCCACAATTTCCCCTCCGGTGGGAAAATCTGGACCTGGAATTAATTTCCACAACTTCTCGTCCGCTAAATCCGGCTGGTCGATGAGGGCAATCAGACCATCAACCACTTCTCCCAAGTTATGGGGCGGGATATTCGTTGCCATGCCCACCGCGATCCCAGAGCTTCCGTTGAGCAATAGCACGGGTAGCTGAGCGGGAAGCACCACGGGTTCTTGTTGAGAGCTATCAAAGTTGTCGATAAAATCAACCGTAGCCTCGCCAATTCCTGCCAGAAGGGTTTCATTGCTCACGGGAGACAATCGCGTTTCCGTGTAACGCATCGCTGCCGGAGGGTCGTTATCTACCGAGCCAAAGTTACCATGACCGGCGAGGAGAGGATAGCGCGTAGAAAAGGTTTGAACCAGTCGCACCAACGCGTCGTAAACTGCTTGGTCTCCATGAGGATGATATTTGCCCAAAACATCCCCGACGACACGAGCGCACTTGCGAAAAGGGCGATCGGGTGTTAGACCTAATTCGTGCATCGCATACAATATACGCCGATGGACTGGTTTGAGGCCGTCACGAACGTCGGGTAACGCCCGACCAACGATCACACTCATGGCATATTCGAGATAAGACCGTTGCATTTCGGCGTGTAGAGCTGTGGGGATGACTTGACCGGCCGCAAGCAGGTTCAGCTGTTTTGCCATGAGTTGAAATTTCCTAATCTATGACCAAAATGTTTTAAAGACGGATCGCCTTTTTACTGGCAACATTACGAAGTCCCTGTCAGACTTATTATCAAAGTGCACATTTGAAGAAAAAGACGATTTTTGATGCAACGCCTATGAAAACCGTACTGATTGTAGAAGACGATCCCATTAATGCTCGTGTTTTCTCTAAGATTCTCAGTAAGCGGGGCGGGTTGGATGTAAAGCATACGGAAGATGTAGAAGAAGTCATGCAAATCGCCCAGTCCGGAGCTGCTGACATTATCTTGATGGATGTTTCCTTATCCCATAGTGTTTACCGGGGGAAGGCTGTAGACGGCATCAAGATTACGCAAATGCTGAAAGCTGATGCTCAAACGTCCAATTTGCCCATTATTCTAGTGACGGCTCATGCCATGGAGGGCGATCGCGAAAACTTCCTCAAGCAGAGTGGTGCTGATGGATACATCTCTAAACCCGTTGTCGATCATCAAAAATTTGTCGATCAAATCTTGGCACTGCTGCCAAACGAGACAGAGACATAAAGCCATTTCCCCCCACTGCTTGGTCCAACCCCTTCATGCGGTCGGATCGATCCCTTCAACTTCAGCCAAAACAGCTGACGCGTTAGACATCTACCAAGTACATATGTACTATTCAATGACCATTTCGGCAAGAGGTAGGGCATGAGTATCTAAATCTCGTGGTTGACTACCTATTGCTAGTGTAGAGATATCTCACGTCAAATCGCCTGTCCAAAAGACTGGAGCTATACTTCGGGCGGTCAGTTTTGGGCGTTCAGCTTTGGGCCAACATCTTATAGCTGATAGATGACAGCTCAATCAAAATCTCAGTCTATGCCCGTGCCGAGTATAATCCGATCTGAAGTCTGTTCGCCCGCCATTCACACCTAGTCTTGGATCAGGCGGATAAAACGGTTTTTTCCGACTTGTAAGACTTTACCCTTGAGAGCGTCTGGGGCATCAAAGGTCAGATCGACTTCAGAAATGCGATCGCCATCCAGTCGCACGCCTCCCCCTTGAATTTGCCGTCGCGCATCCCCACTCGTTTTGCAAAGACCGCTTTCTTTGAGGATGTAAAACAGCTTAGCGGGAAACTCGACCTGAGACAAAGAAAATTCG
>DATNPC010000593.1:0-3868 GCA_036703375.1 Allocoleopsis sp. | reverse complement strand
GCTGCATTTGAGACTCCGGAGTCTGACGAAAGCGCTCCAAGAACAAAATCTACGTCTAGAACAGGAGATACAAGAGCGCCAACGCTCGGAAGAAAAAATCCGCGAACAAGCGGCTTTGCTCGATATCACAACTGATGCGATTCTAGTTCAAGATCTGGAGCATCAAATCCTCTATTGGAACAAAGGGGCTGAGCGTCTCTACGGATGGACAGCCCAAGAAGCGATCGCAAAAAATGCCATACAACTGTTATATCGAGAACCTTTATCTGGGCTGAACAACAGTTATGAAATTCTAGCTGAATGCGGTTCGTGGCAGGGAGAGTTAGGTCAAGTCACCAAAGCCGGTAAAAAAATCATTGTGGCAACACGCTGGACGCTAGTCCGCGATGAGGAGGGACATCCCAAATCGATCCTCGTTGTCAATACCGATATCACTGAAAGAAAGCAACTGGAAGCGCAGTTTCTCCGCACTCAGCGCCTAGAAAGTTTAGGTACGCTCGCCAGCGGACTTGCCCACGACCTTAACAATGCTCTATCACCAATTCTGATCTCTGTTCAACTCCTAGAACAAAAACTGCACGACGAGCAAAGTTTGCGGATACTGCACTTGCTAGAGAGCAATACGAAACGCAGTGCTGCTCTAGTGAAACAAGTGCTGTCGTTTGCCAGAGGACTGGAAGGAAATCGCACAAACTTCCAAGTTGAACCAATCCTCTCAGAAATCGAGCAGATTGTTCAACAGACATTTCCCAGATCTATTGAATTACGCACGGCGATACAGAGGCAAAATCTTTGGACGATCTATGGTGATGCCACTCAATTGCACCAAGTGCTGATGAACTTATGCGTGAATGCTCGCGATGCCATGCCAAAGGGCGGAATCTTGGAGATTTCGGTGAGAAATCAGTGGATTGATGAAAATTATGCTCGCATGAATCTGGACGCGCAGGTGGGTGCCTATGTCGTCATCACCGTATCCGATACAGGTATGGGAATTCCCCGTGACGCGCTCGATCGCATTTTTGAACCCTTTTTCACCACCAAAGAGCTGGGTAAGGGTACGGGACTAGGTCTTTCCACCGTGCTGGGTATTATCAAAAGTCACGGCGGTTTTGTGCAAGTCGATAGCGATGTGGGCAAAGGGACGCAGTTTAGGGTGTACTTACCCGTAGCGCGAGGAGGAGATACCGACGATACACCAACAGGCCAGCAGGAATTACCAAAAGGACATGGAGAGTTAATTCTCGTCGTGGATGATGAAGATTCGATTCGCGAGATTACCAAAACCTCTCTGGAAAAGAATTCCTACAGGGTTTTAGTGGCAAAGGATGGAATAGAAGCGATCGCGCTCTATAGCCAACATAAAGAAGAAATTCGCGCCGTATTAATCGATATGATGATGCCCTCAATGGATGGTCCAACGGCTATCCGTGTCTTGCAAAAAATTAACCCGCAAGTCAAGATTATCGGCGTCAGCGGACTGCTCTCTAATCATCAGATGCTGGGAGTCTTGAATACTAGCGTGAAAAAATTTTTGCTCAAACCCTATACATCCAATGACCTGTTGAAAAATCTCCAAGCTGTTCTGAGCAATAACTAGTGCAAGAAGGCAGGAGGCAGAGGACAGAAGGAAGAAGGTAAGAAAGCTCGTACAGTAAGCTTTTTAAGCTTTTTAAACTGGATATAGCAGTCGCCAATGCGATTAAGTGCCTCAGAACGACATTGATATTTTGTAGAATCAAATGGCACTGTGTATCAGGCGCGATCGTGCATCAGTCGGTTGCCAAGACAGCTCATTGTATTAATCCCGATTGTCCCCGTCCCTATCCTCAGCCTTGGGGTAACAAGTTTTGCAACGGCTGCGGCACAGCGCTACAGCTAAATAATCGCTACATTCCCATTGAGCGTCTAGGTTCTGGGGGCTTTGCCACGATTTATACGGTTTGGGATTTAGACCAGAAACTGGAGCGAGTGCTGAAGGTGTTGGTAGACACGACACCCAAAGCATTACAACTGTTCGAGCAAGAGGCGGCTGTTTTAGCGCGTTTAGCTCATCCCGGTATTCCCCGCGTGGAGAAAGATAGTTACTTTCTCGTGCGGTTGAGTTATCAGCAAGAGCGTATCCTACCTTGCCTGGTGATGGAAAAAATTAACGGTCAAACCTTAGAGGATGTTCTAGAGCGACACCCTCAGGGATGTTCGGAAGCTGTTGTCCGAGATTGGCTCTCCCAAGCCGTCGATATTCTACAGGTATTGCACCGTGTGGGAATTATCCATCGTGACATTAAACCCTCAAACTTGATGCTGCGTGAGAAAACGGGTCAACTGGTGGCAATTGATTTTGGCGGGGCTAAACAACTCGGTTCGATGGCATTGGGTTCTCAGTCGGTGTCCACGCGGTTGATTTCTCC
Source organism: Allocoleopsis sp. (assembly GCA_036703375.1). GTDB lineage: Bacteria > Cyanobacteriota > Cyanobacteriia > Cyanobacteriales > Coleofasciculaceae > DATNPC01. The sequence continues at coordinate 1,457 of DATNPC010000593.1, read as the reverse complement.
AGGCTACAGTCCTCCAGAACAGGTGACGGGTGAAGCCGTCAGCCCAGCCGCTGACTTCTATGCGTTGGGTCGAACGATGATTCAGTTGCTCACCGGCCAGGAGTTAATGGATTTAGAAGAGCCAGAGACGGGTGGGTTGCGCTGGCGCAACTATGTGGCGGTGAGTTCGGGATTGGCTGACCTACTCGATGACATGATACGCCTCGACCCTCAACAACGACCAGCCAGTGCCGCTGAAATTCAGCAGCGTCTGCTTAGGAGTGCTGGGATGAAGAGGCAAACTTCCTCAGCCCCCTCCACCGCTGCTTCGATTCCAGAAGCGATCGCGATCGCAGTAGACAATGGTCTAGAAATCGTAGAACACGCACTGGCTGCTTTAGGTAGTGGCGTGGCTAGTATTATACGTTTCGCGTTCCGGCTAGCCATTGGCATTGTCTTTGCCTGTCTGGATACAACAGCAGAAATGACATTAGGGGGTATTGGAGCGGCTATCGGTGCAGCTGTTGGATTTATCTTAATCAATTGGACTGTAATTGGCGATCGCTTAGCGCAATGGCTCTCGCAGCAGATACCTCTCATTGTTCCAGAAATCCAGATAACGACGTGGCGAGAGCTACTCATGTTTGCTATTGCCGGATTGGGAACGGGATGGGGTTTAACCCTCGCTGGAGGATTTGGTCAAAAACGGCGTCCATTGATTGCTGGGGTAATGGGTATTCTGGGTTATGGCATTGGATGGTCGATTTGGCAGGCATCGGTTGCTTATGCACCGCTAGAGCGCTTGCTCAGTTTGACGACTGCCACGGCTACAGGCCTCCTCGTACTAGGATTGGGATTACCGAGCCATTACCTCGTTCATGCCTTGGTTGCAGCACTAGGCGCTGGTACAGTGTTCGGTGGTTTAGCCTGGTTAGGAATTTTACCCTCGGATGTCCTGCTCAGTATCTTTTCTCACTCCAATGCCAGTTGGCCCGCATTTATCAATAGCCTTGCTTTTTTTTGTTTGTTAGGTGTCACTCTCGGATTGTGCTTGGGGGTGAGTCATTACATCCTCGTTCCCGTGTTGCGCTGGTTAGGCTGGCGCTGAAATTTAGCACTCAAACTATAAAAAAACTACATTAATTTATAAAGTAATCAATATCTCTTATTGATTTTTATTGTTGTTTGAGTTTCTTCAAGGTAGTAAATTCCTAAGAATCTTGTTGCTCAAGAATTTGAGCAATATCTTAGTTTTGAATAACATAAAACTCAATTAATAATCTTAATATTCAGTCTTTTGTTCGAGATATTCTTAACAAAAAATGGTAAATTTTTCCTGATAAGAACAATTATTGATTAGTCAGACTGTCGCAGGTCTCACTTGGATATTTACAAAATTCGGCTGAGTTGTACCCTAATAAGTAATCACAATCAGAAGTTAAATCTTTTGGATTACTAGAGCGATGCTCTAGTGCAAA
>DATNPC010000592.1:0-5853 GCA_036703375.1 Allocoleopsis sp. | reverse complement strand
GTTTGCTTCCGGATTTTTCTTCAATTCGTTCTAGGCGTTTTTTATAATTACTTAAATTAATGTCAATCGTGCGATTTTGAAAATCAAGCCTATTGAGGTCAATGGTATAGTTATTAAGGGTTTCTTGTACTCGACTCAACGTTTTGCGGAATTCTTCAAGTTCTCGTTCTTTAGTTCGTGTTGGATTAATGGATTGTCTATCTTCTTCAATTAAGGTAAAGTAATCCTTAATGGTTTGTTTGATGAGGCGACTCTGACCGTAAGCCCAGAGGATTTTATGGCGGTAACTGAATAATCGCAGCCAGTCAGAATAAAACTGAGCTGATTTTTCGGCGGATGCTTTATCGGTATAGAGGACAATAATGACGTGTTGATTTTCTTGGATGCTTTGGATAGTTGTTGGAGCTACCGTTCCTTCTTTGATGACTAAGCGGTAGCGTGAAAGTTCAAAGAGAGTAGCTCCTAGAAACTGCCCTTGTCCTTCTATGTCTTGTTCCCAATTTGAATTAGGCATTAGTGCTTTGTAGCAAGCTTTAGCGATATCTTCAGGATTTGAGGTTTCAGACTGAGGTAGCCAACCCGATAGCATCCAGGTTTGCCCAATTGTGGCAGTTTGACTGTTTAATCGTCGCTCAATTTCGGTTTTGAGTTCTTTAAAACATTCAACAGGTTGAGGTTCGGTTTGATTGTTAACAGAACAGTCTAGCAGAAGTCCATACGTATCGCTAAGACGCACGGGGTAGTAATATCCTTGGAAAGCATAGGGGTTATCGCTAGTTTCAAAGGTGTTGGGCTGGGTTAACAGTTCGACATATTCGTCTTCAAAGTAGGCATCTTTTTGAAATAAAACCGAGTGAATAATTTCAGGAAGTTTTCTTTGGAAATCAGCTCGGTTCTGGTTAATCTCTTCTTGACTATCGCCTAAACCATTTCTCAAATCGTAGAGGAAGAGGTCGAGGGTCGGATAGATGATGTCATTCATTTATAGTTGAAGTTTTAGACTGAGCGATATTTAGATGCAGATTCTCCCAACCCCCTTTTTAAGGGGGGATAAGCAAAAAGAGTATACTCTATTTGCTTTTGGAAGATTGCTGAAGGAATTGCTGGAGTTTTTCAAGACGGCTGAGCTTTTTGACTGTTTCCGGTGGATTGGGAGTTGCTAGGATGCTAATTACCATATTGTTGATTTCGTTGCTCTCGAAGTCATTGTTAACTGGCACAAAACCTCGTTTTGCTGCCTCTGGAGGAGTGGGTAATGCTTGTTCTAATTCAGCTTCGGTAGGTAGTAAATTGGACGGGATTTCACCTCTAAAGGTATCCAGTTGAGATTTAGTGACTTGATAGAGCTGATTTAAGTTGGGATTAGCCTGTATGACTTTCAATATGTCAGGTTCGTAGTCTTCCCAATTATCGGGTTCGAGGTGCAGTCGTTCAGCAGCATCTCTAAAGGCTTTTTGTTCTTTTTCACTGAGAGGTAGTGCTAAATCTTTCAGTGCTAGAGACAGAGCGAGTAAAGTTTTATTCATGGGTAGGGTCATAAAAACATCTCTCTTTGGTACGACCGATCTCTCTTTGGTATGACTATAAAATACAACTGATAGCTTCAGCTTTCCAGATAACTTGTTCAGGTGGTGCAAAGGTGATGACAGAACGCAGAGAAGCCTTGGTGGTAGGAATTAATCGTTATCCATTGCTTAGGGATACCAAAACGAGCAAACCTCAACATCTGGAAAAACCAGCAACGGATGCAGAAGCAATTGCTCAAATATTGGAAAATTATGGTGATTTCGGAGTGCGACGCTTACCGGAGATTTACCATCAAGGCGGAAAGCGGGGAGTCGATTCTAACCCAGTACCTCAGAATTTGGTGAGGGTGAGGGATTTAGAAGAAGCGATCGCTCAACTCTTCAACCCACCTAGCAAAAGCATCCCCGACACCGCTGTGCTGTTTTTTGCGGGTCATGGGTTGCGTAAAGATCAGGGTGGGGTAAGTGAAGGCTTTTTGGCTACCAGTGACGCCAATCCCCAAAAAGGAAATTGGGGCGTTTCTCTACGTTGGTTACGCCAGCTATTGCAGGAAAGCCCAGTGCGGCAGCAGATTGTCTGGTTGGATTGTTGCTATAGCGGAGAACTACTCAATTTTGAACAAGCCGATCCAGGGAATCGAGGCATTGCCCGTGACAGGTGTTTGATTTCCGCCTCCCGCGAGTTTGAGGTGGCTTTTGAGGAATTGAGCGGCAATCATGGGGTACTGACTGGTGCCTTATTGCCAGCGTTGAATCCGGAACAGCACCCAGATGGCTGGGTGACGAACTACAGCCTAGTGGATTTTATCAGGAATCAGTTGCAACACTCGCGCCAGCGTCCCCTGTTTCACAACATCGGTGGCGAGATTATCCTGACTGGCAAAGCAGAAAAGATTGGTCATGCTGTGCTGATGGCGGGGATTTGTCCTTACAAAGGGCTGAGCTACTTTGATTTTAATGAGGAAGACCCTAAGTATTTCTATGGACGGACACAACTGACTGACCAATTGTTGGAGAAGGTGCGGGAAGGGAATTTCCTGGCTGTATTGGGGGCGTCCGGCAGTGGTAAATCTTCGGTCGTGAGGGCTGGGTTGCTGCATCAGTTGAAACTAGGGCAACGATTGGGAGGAAGTGACCAATGGGTGATTAAGATTTTTCGACCAGGTGAGGAGCCACTGAAAAGTTTAGCAATGGCTTTCGCCAAGGACGAAAACTTCAACACTTACGTCCAAACCAGGTTCACGAATGCTCTGAATTCGATTAATCGAGGGGCAGAAGGCTTACACAGTCTAGTGCAGACAACTGCAAGAAATAGACGATTGGTGTTGGTCGTAGACCAGTTTGAAGAAGCCTTTACCCTCTGTCAGGATGAGACAGAGCGACAGCGATTTTTTGAGTGCCTGCTGGGGGCTTTGGAGATCGCGAATAATCAACTGTGCGTGATTCTCACCATGCGGGCAGATTTCTTTGGCAAATGTGCCGAACAGGATTATGGGGGACTCGCCAGCAAAATTCAGGAGAATCTGGTGACGGTAACGCCCATGAATCGGCAGCAGTTAGAGCAAGCGATTACCGAACCAGCCAAAAAAGTCGGTTTGGAAGTCCAGCGAGAACTGGTTGCCCAGATGCTAGAAGATGTGGAAGGACCGGCAAGTTTGCCTTTGTTGCAGTATACCCTGACCGAACTGTGGCAAAAGCGCGAGGTGGAACGGTTGACTTTGGCAGAGTATACCCGACTGGGTGGGGTGAAGGGGACGCTGCAAAAGCGAGCGGACGAGGTTTATCAATCTCTGTCTGAGGAGGAAAAGCGAACTGCCAAGCACATTTTTTTGGAGTTGACCCAACTGGGAGAAGGAACCGAGGATACTCGGCGGCAGTTGTCCAAAACGGAATTAATCAACGAACAGCTATCGGCAACACTGGTAGAAAAGGTACTCCAGAAGTTAGCAGATGCCAGATTAGTAGTAACTTCTGAACTGAGAGCGCGGGGAGAGGGCGATGAGACAGTGACAGTGGTGGATGTGGCTCATGAAGCCTTGATTCGTCATTGGTCGCTCTTGCGTCATTGGGTAAACGAAAATCGCGAGGCAATTAGAAGAGAACGCAAGATTGAGGACGCTGCTGAAGAGTGGGAACGCCAAGGGAAGCCGCACGATATGGCGTTTCTCCTGCAAGGGGCAAAATTAGATGAGGCTGAAAGTTTCCTCCAGGATTATGCTGATCTTGGCTTGCTGTCGGGTTTGGCTCAAGAATTTATTCGAGTGAGCCAAGGAGAACGAGAGCGCCAAAAACAAGAAAAAGAAGAGCAGCTCAAAAGAGAACAAGAACAGAATGCGGAATTGAAACGGGCACTCAACCAGGAACAGCAGGCACGTACCGAAAGTAACCTGGTCAATCAAGCTGCTAAGGTTCAGTATTTGCTGAAATCCCAGCCCATAGATGGCTTAATTTTGGCTATTCAGTCAATGGGTTTAAATCTAGAAAATTTGCCTAAGAAGATTCTTCCCTCTGTTGAGGAGGCTCTGAGGCAAGGGATAGAACAAGCCAGAGAAAAAAACATCTTGAGTCATGAGGGTGAAGTCACGTCCGTTGCTATTAGCCAAGATGGTCAATTAATCGTCAGTGGCTCTCAAGATAAAACCGTGCGGTTGTGGGAATGTAATGGACAGGGAGGGAAACTGATGGGTGTACCTTTGTATGGTCATAAGGGTAATATCACTTCAATTGTCTTTAGCCCAGATGGAAAATATATCGCTAGTGGCTCTCAAGATAAAACCGTGCGGTTGTGGAAATGTCTGTGGAAAAAAAACCGACAGAAGAATGAGATGGAACTGAAGGGTGCGAAACTGAGTGGTACGTCTTTTAAGAATCACACAGAAGAAGTCACTTCAGTTGTTTTGACCCCGCCGCTGGCTGGCAAGCGCATTGGTTACATTATTAGTGGCTCTAAGGATAAGACTGTGCGGTTGTGGGATTGCCAACCGAAGGAGAATAATACCTTTGGGAAAAAATTGAACTTGCTCCGTGAAGTGTGCAAAGAAAATTGGGGGCAAACTAGTTTTTGGCTTTCTATCGGAGTTGTAATCAGTTTAGTTTTGTGGATCGTAATTGCCGATCAACCTAAATCGAACTGGTTTATTGCGTTATTCATTGTCTTGGTAATCGATGTGCTTGTATTTCTAGGGTGGAGCTTGTCTGTCCTGACGCGTGAGATTCTCATTTATCCGAGGCGTAATGATCCTTTGAGGAGGCATGAAAATGATGTTACCGCCGTCACTATTAGCCCGGACGGACAAACTATCATTAGTGGCAGTAGTGACAAGACGGTGCGCTTGTGGAATTTGCAGGACGACTCCATCAACCAGACCTTAGTAGGGCATGGAGATGATGTCACCGCCGTCGCTATTAGCCAGGATGGGCAGACTATCATCAGCGGCAGTAGTGACAAGACGGTGCGCTTGTGGGATGTGAAGGACAATCCGATTGGTCAATACTTACTACAGCAAGGTTCCTCTGTCAACACTTGGGAATCTCGGCTTGAGCTGGCTTGCAACAGGTTGCGCTACCATCTCATCCTCAAAAATCCTGAAACGGATGTGGCAAAGCAAGCCTGTAAAATCTGTCAACAGTATTGGACACAGCAGTGAGTTATTGCCCAAACTATCAAGGTGCGATGTGAAAACTTCAGTTTAGCCGAGCGTAGAGAGCAATCAATCTAAGCTGGATATTAGCGTTGAGCAAAAAAGCGATCGCAAACTGTATTGCGCGATCGCTTTTCGATGAATTACTATTGCTTGACTCAAGCTAAAGATTTATTCAACCAAACATCTAACGCAGCACTAGGTCAGACTGTAAGGTCAAATCGAGGTCTGTATTCGGGTGAACGACAATCACTTCCGTCTGTTTGCGACCCCCTAAAAGCCATCCCGCAAGCGCTCCAGCACCTGCCCCTCCGATAACTTTGATAGCACTAATGTCGCCAAATATTTCCGATAGTGCCGCTGCTGCGCCTGCGCCGACTGCTGCCCCCGTCAAGATGCTACCAACATTCGTCCCTTTCTTAATTGTTTCTCGTTCTGTAATGGTTCGGGACGTCGCATCAATCGGTAGCGATCGATTCGTATTGGGGAATATTAACTCTTGGGCAACAAACTGAGTACCCCCTTCTGCGGGCCGCAGTTCGCCTTTAATCTGAGTTCCTTCTCGAATTAAAATGGTTCCCGAAGCTGAGCGAATATTCGCCCCGACTGTTAGTGTTACAGGTGTCTTATCATCGGGTGCAACTACAATTTTATCAGCCTCATCATACTTAACGGGAATGACCGTT
>DATNPC010000591.1:0-7794 GCA_036703375.1 Allocoleopsis sp. | reverse complement strand
ACATTCTAGGACGGGTCATTGGTGGGAATCCAACGCTGATTAATGGTCTAATTCAGGTAACGGGGGGTAATGCCAATCTCTACCTGATGAATCCGGCAGGGATTGTGTTTGGCGCGAATGCCCAGTTGAACGTACCTGCGGCGTTTATGGCAACGACGGCGAACGGGATTGGGTTTAATGACGGTTGGTTTAATGCGTTTGGTACGAATAATTACGCAGCGCTAGTGGGAAATCCCAGCGCTTTTGCTTTTACGATGAGTCAGCCTGGGGCAATTGTCAATGCGGGGAATTTGGCGGTTGGGGAGGGGCAAAGTTTAACGTTGTTGGGCGGTACCGTGGTGAGTACCGGGCAGGTGAAGGCACCGGGAGGGCAGATTAGTTTGGCAGCAGTGCCGGGGGAGAATTTGGTGCGCCTCTCGATGTCAGGGCATTTGCTGAATTTGGAGTTGCAATCGGTTGCTACTGGAGGGGCGCAAGGTGTTGCGTCGTTACCGCAGAATTTCTCAGTTTTATCGTTGCCCCAATTGCTGACGGGTGGAGGCGTGCAGAGTGCTACGGGAATAACGGTTAATGGCGACGGCACGATGCAGTTAACGGGTTCGGGTACTAGCCTCGTGGTGCAGGCAGGAAGTGCTATTACTTCCGGCACTCTCGATGTATCGGGACAAACTGGGGGTAATGTGAATGTTTTGGGTCAGCGCGTCGGACTTTTCAGTACCAATATTAATGCTTCTGGCACCAATGGTGGTGGCACGGTTTTGATTGGTGGGGATTATCAAGGCAAGGGTAAGGTACCGAATGCTTTGCGTACTTATGTAAGTAGTGATTCGGTGATTAATGCCAATGCCCTAGTTAATGGTAATGGCGGTAAGGTTATCCTTTGGGCAGATGAGGTGACGGGGTTTTATGGAAACATTAGCGCCTGTGGAGGACTGAACTCTGGCAATGGTGGGTTTGTTGAAGTGTCGGGTAAGCAAAATTTGCTTTTCCGAGGCAATGTTGATTTGAGTGTGACGAATGGCAGCGTTGGCACGTTACTGTTAGACCCAACTGATATCACGATTGTTGATGGTGGAAATGCACCAGATGATGGGCAACTATCGGCAGGAAATCCAATAGATAGTCAAATCCTTCAAGGCGATGGGGGAGCAGCATCATTCACAATTTCTAAAACCGCCCTCGAAAGTCTACCAGGTGATGCCAATGTCATCCTGCAAGCAACTAACAATATCACAATCAATGACATACAGTCAGATATTAATTACATTAACTTTCGCCCTGGTACTGGCTCGATTACGTTTCAGGCGGACGCTGATGGTAATGGTGTTGGGTCGTTTTCGATGATGAATATAGAAAACAAGATCAAGGCTCCGGGGAGAAATGTGACGATTTCGGGAGCGAGTGTAACAGTTGGAAATATCTTTACTTTTTCTCAGAATTCTACTGACGGTGGTGCCATTACTCTGACGGCTACCAACGGCAACATTATCACAAACCAGCTAATAGCCTCCTCTGTTAGTCAATCTGGCAATGCTGGCAATGGAGGAGCAATTACCCTGAGGGCTACCAACGGTAAGATTAGCACAAGTGTCCTAAACTCCTACTCTAATGCTCAGGCTAATGCCATCAATGCTGGCAATGGAGGAGCAATTACCCTGACAGCTACCAACGGCATCAACATCACAGGCGGGCTAGCCTCCTTCTCTAGAACTCACCTGCCGGGGAGCAATTTTGGTAATGGGGGGGAAATTACCCTGACAACTACCAACGGCAGTATTCGTATAGAGGGCGGTATAGAAACCAACGTTACTGATAGTAATAGCCATTTTGGTAATTCGGGCGCAGTTACCCTCACTGCCCCCGATCGCATTACCGTAAAGGGTGTTGGACAAGGTAATGGTTTCACCACTTTGGGCTTGCCTGGTACCGGCAATATTACACTCACTAGCAACGAGATTGACTTAACGGGAAATCAATTGGTAGTTAGTAATGGCACAATTCTGCTTCAGCCATTTACTCCCAGCCAAAATATAGCGATCGCAGGCTCTATAGACACTGACCCTGGCACTTTAGAATTGACAAGCTCTGATCTTGAGAGGATAGCCTCGCAAGGTCAGAACTACAACCCCACCATCATCATCGGCAGAGCTGACGGTAGTGGTTCGATCACCTTAGCGGGTAACATCACTTTCAACGATCCAATAATCTTGCGCTCTCCTGTTGGCTCAGGCACAATCAACACCACAGGTGGCACTATAACCGGAGCTGAAAACGCTACCATTACCCTGCTAGCCAACCAAGCCATTACCACTGGAAATATCATCAATCCCGGTCGAGCGATTACAATAGCCAGCACTAGCGGCAATATCAATACCAGTGCCGGAACGCTCGACACTAGCTCACTCACTGGAGAGGGAGGAGCCATAACCCTCACCAGCAACGCAGGAGCCATTACCACCAGCAACCTCAACTCATCCGGAGCCACCAACGGCGGAAACATCCTCGTTCAAGCCAACACCTCCATCACCACCGGACAAATCAACAGCAGTGGCACAACAGGCAAAGGAGGCAACGTCACCCTCGACCCCAGAGGAGACATCCAAGTCAGCTCAATTAACGCCCAAGGTGGAACCACTGGCGGCACCGTTGACATTACCACCAATCGCTTTTTCCGAGCCACCGACACCTTCACTGCTGCCAACGGCTTAAACGCCAGCATCTCCACAATTGGCAGTAGCAGTGGCGGAGACATCACCATCCGACATGGCTTAGCTCCCTTTGATGTCGGCAACGCCACCACCAACGGTACAGCAGGTGCCATCACGACGGGCAATTTCACCATTGCCCCAAATCAATCCTTCCCCTACACTTACACCTTGGGCAACATTCAGATTATTCGCGTTGACCCACCCATCAATGTTATCGATCTCGTCCAATCTGCAAAACAATCTGTTGCAGGTATCTCAACCAATCAAATATCTGCTCTAAAAAGCGACCCCGTAGTTGACAAACTGGAGCGAAGCTTCACCAGTGCGTATCTGACCTATCTAGGTGTCAATGATACCACCAATACCAACACAGTTTCCCTCCCCGAAGCTCAGTCCCAACTACAGCAAATTGAAAAAGCTACTGGTATTAAACCTGCCATTATCTACGTCTTTTTTGTACCCAAATCAATTAGCTCACAGGCAACTCTAATTCAGACTGAGCAGGAGGATAGCGACCAACTAGAACTGCTGCTAGTGACAACAAACAACAAACCCATCGGGAAGCCCATCCCTAAAGCAACTCGCGGCGAGATAACAAAACTTGCTAATGAATTTCGCAATCAAGTTTCCGACCCTAGCTATGCTAGCAACAACGATAAGCGCTATCAGAACAATGCTAAAAAACTCTATAAATTGATAATTGAGCCGCTAGAGCAAGATTTGAAAGCTCAAAATATTGAGAATCTGACTTTCATCCTAGATACAGGTTTGCGACGACTACCACTAGCCGCCCTCCAAGACGACGAAGGAACGTTTTTGATAGAGAAATACAGTGTTGGTCTAATGCCCAGTCTCAGCCTAACCGATACCCGTCACGTTTCTATTAAGAACTCTCAAGCCTTAGCAATGGGGCGTTCCGACTTTAAAGATACAAACCTAAATCCTTTACCTGCCGTACCTGTAGAGTTATCTAACATTACTAGTAACTTTGGCTCAATTAGCCCTTTGCTCGATCAAAATTTCACACTGAATAATCTCCAGTCCAAACGCGCTGCAACTCCCTTTAGCATCATTCACCTAGCAACGCATGGCAACTTCGAGACGGGAGACTCAAGTAACTCCTACATTCAGCTATGGGACTCAAGACTACCGTTGAAACAAATCAGAAACTTGAGGTGGGAGAATCCTCCTGTAGAGCTATTAGTATTGAGTGCCTGTTACATGGCAGTAGGAGATGAGAAAACTGAATTAGGCTTTGCAGGGGCAGCAGCTCAGACTGGAGTCAAGTCAGTAGTCGCGAGTCTATGGTCTGTCAGTGATGAAGGAACCTTGGGGTTAATGACCGAATTCTATCATCAGTTGAAGAGTGCACCCATTAAAGCAGAAGCGCTCAGACAAGCACAGATAGCGATGCTCAAAGGGCAAGTATATCTGGAGAAGGGTCAGTTGCACTGGTTAGGAGGAACAGAATCCTTACCGCCAAATCTAACGAAGAACAAAAAGCTATCACATCCATATTATTGGTCAGCTTTCACGATGATTGGCAACCCTTGGTAGTGGCTACTGAACTGTATTGATGTATAGCATACATTTATAAAATTGGTATTAGGCAGCGGAGAGAAAGACGTGTGCCCTCTCCACGCATCTACCTATTTAAAAAAATGCCATCAAAATCTTAGCCTCATCAATTTGGGAACTTCCTGTGTTAGTTATATGAATAACTATGCTAAGTTGGGAAGTTTCTTTTGGATGTTGGACAAAATGATATTCAACTTTAGAAACTTCTGCTTTTAAATCGAAACTCCTAGTCTCACTAGGTGGGGCTGAAGACGTTGGTAAGACAGAGAACATATATACCTTGTCAAGTAAGGCATTTAACCAAACAATAGAATGAGTGGCACCTGGAGGAATATTTTTTATAGATCCAATTGATTGCGCCATAATAGACTCCTTGTTGATTTTTTGAGGTTGATAGTTTCATTAAAATCTGCTTTGTACTAACTTCCAGGCTAAGAATGTACTGAGTTCTTACTAACTTTAAACTAACTTCACTTGGTAGAATTTCCGTAGCTTTATATGAGCTAATCTAAGTTGCAGTCTGCACTTTGCTGCTGACGCACCATACGACGCGGCGGCAACGCCAAGGGCGAACGCAAACGCTGTAGTCGCTTCGCGATCGCTCTTCGAGGCACGAGCGTCAGGGCTGTACGCTGGTGCTAGAGATGCGATCTGCGCTTCGCAGCAGCGCTTCGCTATCGCATCCATGCAAAAAACCCCTAGCCTCGATCGAAGCTAGAGGTCAATTTTCCTGAAGGTCGTGCAGGCGATACGAGAATCGCTGAATGTAGATACCTAATTCCCAGTAGGGAATAGTTTTATTGACTCTCTCCTACAAGGGAATGCCCCTGAATGTGTAAACATCTGCATCGTAGACCCGTGTTCGCTAATTCTTACGCCAAGCTGCGGCAAACTGATGTTGGTCACCCATTTGGTAACCAGCGATCGTGCGAGTGAGCATACCTTGTTCGAGCCACTTATCGTACTCGTCCTGCATCTGTGCGCTGGTCAGGTGATGGCGACCGACAGTTTGACCACTACCTGTCACCTTTTGCTGAAAGATCGCGGAAAATCTCACTTCGTTGAGGTGCTGGTAAGCACTCAGATAAGCAAGTTGCCGACCAGCAGCGACGTTGTCGTCCCACTCGTTTTGGTATTGCTCCGGTGTGAGGAAGCTTTTGAGCAGAAACGAGCCGACATCACTCTTCTCGTAAAAAGCAGCATAAGAACGTTGGCCGGAAATCGACACAACCGATACGTTCACTGGTCGGAAGCCCTGCGCTGTCCAGTTGTTGAATTGGTCTTGGTGTTGCTGGGCCGTCAGACCGTGGTAAGCCTCCCAGATGACACCAGAAGCCTTGACAAAAATTGCGGCGTACCGGATTGAACCCGCACTCAGATAGCTGCTTAGGTTGAGCAAACGCATCCCTTCCTTGGTGCGAGTGTCAAATTCTTCCTGATACTCAACTCCTGTGAGTCCGTGACGGGCTACCCAGGCGGTACCGTCGGCAGGTCGGAAGATAGCGTTGAAAAAGGTCTTACCGTTGACTTCGTAGCCATCAACCCAGATGGGTCGATAGCCAGAAGATGTCACCCGGTTGAAGATTGTTTGGTACTGAGCTTCTGCAATTCCGAAGTGTGCTACCTCACCCCAACCGGGTGGATACCAGGCAGGTTTGCTCTCTGATGGCCAGATGGCTACAGCCTCCTTTGAGATACCCTGACCAGTGAGTTGAACCCACGGACCATCTGGATTAGGTGGATTGAAACTGTTGCGATCGATGACCCAGGCATTACGGAACGGCATCGGTCGCAACGGACCTGAAGTGCTGTCCTTAAGGCATTGAACGTGAGTATGGGGGTTGGTCGAGTTACCAGAGTTGCCTGCAAGTCCGAGCATCTGTCCGGCTTTGACCACCGCACCTTTCTGCTTTAGGGCATCAGGGATAGTATTCTTCTGGAAATGAGCGTAGAAAACAAGTTCGTTACCATGCCGAACCCAGATATGATTCCCTCCACCTGGGTTGGGCGTTGGCTCTGGAAATTTTCCCAGCGTGGTGTTGTTCTCCATGCCATCATGCCATTCTTCGACGATGCCATCTGCGACAGCGCGGACGGGCTTGCCCCAAATCCGATAATCCTCATTCTTGGTGCCAGACTGCCCAGGAAGCAGATCGCTCCACCTATTGTTCTCTGGGTTTAGAGCTTGGACGCCGATATCATGAGCGAAAATCTGGCTTCCATTAGCGCCGCCGTCTGCCCAGTGTTGCGCCGAGGTCACAAAATACTCGCCGACGCGCAGGTCGCTGGCGCTGAACGGAAACAGATAAGCGCCCTGTGGTGTAGAACTTTTATGGGGTGCCAGGTCTATTGTGATGGTAGCTGGCGAACTGAAATCGCTGCACGAGACGCTTACTGTTACCTTCGACGGTCCTGGGGCAGGCAGATAAACTACGTTGCTCGCCATTGTGTTGTTAGCCAACTTCACGACCCCGTTTGACCATAGTGCTGAGTTTCCTGGGTTGATGTCAAGATTGACAGCTTGCATGTTGATGGCTGGCACTTGGGAACCGGGGAATGAAAACTGAATAGCGTTGATGTGGATCGTCTTACTCTCACCATTCGTGATTTGCAAGCGCAGCACAATCTTGACTAACTGCTTTTGGTCGGCTGTCATAGCGGCGATAGGCAGATAAACGGCCTTGCCGGACTCTACAGGCTCTATGTTGATTGTAAGTTTAGGCGTACTCACAATTAATTTCCTCTTGGAATATCTTTTAGGTTGACTATTTCATCAAATTCGGATTTGTACTGACTTCCAGACTGAGAATGTACTGAGTTCTTAGTAACTTCAGACCAACTTCATTTGGTAGCATCTACGTGACTTTACGTGGGCTAAACAAACTATTTCGCGATCGCTCTTCGGTTCGCAGCAAGTGGATTGAGAAAGTTAAAATAGCATCTCTGACTTTTTATTAGCGATCGGCTTTGCTGGTGCTAGAAATGCGATTGCACCTATGCAAAAAAAACCCAGCTTTTGCCAAAGCTAGGGGACATTTTTTCTTTTCGAGCATGCAAGCGATCGGAGAGTCAGTGTAGTAGAGGCGATCGCCTGACTTTTCCGGGTATCTTATTGAGGAGTGCGATCGCCTCCGGCACTGGCGAAGCCAATCGCTTTTTCCTTGACTTCTAGTTGTTACTTAAGATTGATAATTACACTCTTCGTGTCAGTATTAGAGCTGCCTGTACCCGTCAAGCTCTTGTCATCAGCGTTGACAATTAAGGTATCTTGACCCTTTAAACCTGGTTTTCTCTGGTAGGTGACTGTGCGATAAGCAGTAAGGGTATTTCTAATTTCCTGGAGAGAAGCCTTAAGAATAATCACTTTGCCAGTTACCTGACCAACTACACCGTCACCAGTAATATCAATCGATCTCACTCCCCCAGAAACGTTAGGTTTGACATTAAGAGTACCATTGCTGACTGAGAGAGTAACCTCGATCTTGTTGTTACTGCTGTCAGGGTCATT
>DATNPC010000590.1:0-4148 GCA_036703375.1 Allocoleopsis sp. | reverse complement strand
ACACCCCTCATCTAGACACTAATTGCGATCGCGAACGGCGTACACGACTACCAATTTATAGCCTTTCTCGGTTGGATGCGATACATCTGTAGGAGTACCCAACCGTGAATCCCTTACAATCTGGGTGTATCACACCCAATTGAGAACCACTAGAATTCATTCTCTCAAGAGCATTACGATGCAATCGTCCTCTCTTACTACTCAATCGCTTGATATTCGTCAGCTAGGAATTAATCTCAATCATTGGTACGTAGTAGCTCGTAGCACTGAAGTTCAGACTCAGCCTTTTGGCATAATCCTTTGGAATGAGCCGATTGTTCTTTATCGAGATGATAGTGGCACCGTTCACGCCCTAGAAGACCGTTGCCCGCATCGACAAGTTAAGCTGAGTCATGGCTGCGTAAAAGGCGATCGCATAGAATGCTCCTATCATGGATGGCAATTGAACTCCAGTGGCGAATGTGCTGCTGTTCCCTATCTCGCCGCCAATCAAAAACTCCCCAACTGTAAAATTCGCCAGTATCCAGTCAAAGAACAAGATGGTTTTATCTGGCTATTTCCTGGAACTATAGAAACGTTGTGGGAAACGTCTCTAGAACCGATGGGCGTTCCAGAGTGGGAGCATCTCAACTACATCGCCACTGTCTCCGTAATTGACTGCAACGCCCACTATTCGTACTTAATCGAAAACTTGATGGATATGTACCACGGGCATTTGCATCAAGACTGGCAAGCGTGGGCCGATCCGGTACTAGAAGATATTCAAGAAGATGCTAACCGTGTCGATGCTCATTATCAAGCCCAAAGTTATTACAAAATTGACAAAATCTGGTCGATTTCACAGCTGTTCTTTCCCGCTTTACGTCGCCTCCATCCAGAACCCTTAGATGTGAGTTATGTTTACCCGCATTGGGTTTCTACCTTGGGGAAAGATTTCAAGATTTATTGCCTATTTTGCCCAATCAATCAAACCCAAACTCGGGCTTATCTCATTCATTTCACCTCATTGAATGCATTTTGGCGGTTGCATAAGTTACCCGTGTGGTTCCGCCGATTTGTGAAAGATAGCTTGTTTGGCTCGGCTCAAAAATTACTAGATGGATTAGTGCGTCAGGACGTACAGATGATTGAGGAGGAACAACAGGCGTATTTACACAATCCCGAGCGTAAAGCTTATGAGTTAAACCGGGCATTGGTGAGCGTGCAGCGATTGATTCGGAGTCAGGCAGAAAGTGCTGACTAGCTAGAATGAAAAGAGCGATCGAGCCTGGAGGATGAGTGATACGCTCATGAACGTCTCCGTCTCTTGCAAAAGTCTATTGTCTCCCCCCTAGCCCCCCAATTGGAGGTGGGAATTTGAATTCAAAGTCCCCCAGAATTGGGGGATTTAGGGGGCATTACAGGATGTAAGCAATAGGCGAATGTCTCTTATGAAGGCATGAAAAAAGGAGAATAGCTTGGCGAAAAAACTAGACCAAATTCTTGTAATTGATATCGAATCGACCTGTTGGCAAGATGCTCCACCTCCTGGACAAGAAAGCGAGATTATCGAAATAGGGATTTGTCTGTTCGATGTTGCCTCTGCACAACGGTTAGAGAAAGATAGTATTTTGGTAAAACCCGATCGCTCCCAAGTGAGTGACTTCTGCACCCAGCTCACAACGTTAACTCAAGAACAGGTCGATCGCGGAATTAGTTTTGCCGCCGCTTGCTCAATTCTCAAGAAACAGTATTTATCTAAAGAGCGAGTTTGGGCAAGCTATGGTGACTACGATCGCCGTCAATTTGAAAGGCAGTGTGCGTCGTTTCAAATTAGCTATCCTTTTGGTACAACTCATCTGAATGTCAAGAGTTTATTTGCAATTATTCACGCTTTACCTCATGAAGTGGGCATGGATCGAGCCTTAGAGTTACTCAATCTTCCCCTCGAAGGGACTCATCATCGAGGAGGGGATGACGCTTGGAATATTGCAAGTATCCTCTCAAAATTGCTCTTGCCCATGAGAGCAAAACAATAACATCATGCAAATCATCGATCTTTGTCCTGACAATCGAGCAGCAATTCATCAAGCCGCTACGTTGTTACTGGACAGTTTTCAAGAGCATTGGCCAAATGCTTGGCCCGATTTAGACAGTGCTTTGGCAGAGGTGCAAGAATCATTCGGAACAGAGCGCATTAGCCGAATTGCGATCGATGAAGCTGGTAATGTTTTGGGATGGATTGGCGGTATCAGCCAATATGACGGGAATGTGTGGGAACTTCATCCCTTGGTAGTGCGTTCCGATTATCGAGGTAAGGGCGTTGGTAAAGCGCTTGTGGCTGATTTGGAAGAACGAGTCAGAGAACGAGGTGGCTTTACTCTTTGGGTGGGAACGGATGATGAGGATAATATGACCACGCTAGCGGGTGTCAACCTTTATCCGAATGTGTTTGAACATATTGCCAACATCAAAAACCTGCGCGGACATCCCTACGAGTTTTACCAAAAGTGCGGGTTTGTCATTGTCGGGGTACTTCCAGATGCCAATGGGTTGGGAAAGCCGGACATTTACATGGCGAAATCGGTGAAGAAAGAATCGTAAACGGCTAATCGCTTCATGCCTATGCCGTAGGGATTAATGAGGGTTCGCATAGATCCACAATTGGACGGAAACAAGTCAAGAAACCTTTTCATAAGCTGAAACTATAGGTTTCAGCTTTAGCGATCGCGATGGATACCCTGTTGAGTATTTGCATTGGTATTGGGCTGAGTGCAGCTTGCGGCTTTCGAGTCTTCGTGCCACCACTGGTGATGAGTATGGCGGCACTATTCGGTCATCTGACACTCTCTCCGAATTTTGAGTGGATGGGTACTTATCCCGCGCTAATCGTATTTGCGGTAGCCACCGGTATTGAAATAGGGGCTTACTACATCCCCTTTGTCGATCATCTGCTGGATACTATAGCAACACCCATGGCGATCGCAGCGGGTACTGTTGTGACAGCGTCTCTGATTCCCGATGCCGATCCGATGTTGCAGTGGACTGTAGCGTTAATTGCAGGTGGGGGTTCGGCAGGGACGATTCAAGCATTTTCAGGGATTGCCCGCTTGGCTTCAACGGTAATGACGGGGGGATTGGGGAATGCTTTGATTTCTACGATTGAAGCCGTCGGCTCAATACTTTTATCCTGGTTAGCGATCGCGGTTCCGGTGTTTGCTGTATGCGTGGTTGCCGTGTTGCTCGTGTTTACTCTAAGTCGGCTGGGTAGAAGTCTATCGTTAAAAAGAGAGCGTCAAGAAGCGGCGCTCTCTTCCGAGAAAATCTCAACTTCTGACGTACTAGGATAAGTTCTGGGTCGTCGTTAACGCATGAGTTAAGACTCGGATTTTTTTTGTTGTTGTTGCCGCTCTTTCACCGCTTGAGTCAGGATGTAGGTAGCGAGGCTACTCAACGAGCGACTTTCTTCTTCAGCCCATTCTTCTAAAGCGGCTTGGATTTCTTCGGGTAGATAAGCGGTCACTCGCCCTTTTAGTTTCATCGGCTTTACAGTTTTATGGTTTAACTTGCATTATTATATCGCTTTTTAGCGTTTAATATCAATTTCTAAAGCAGAAAACTATTTTTTACTTTAATAGAAGATGCAATTCCAAGTAGGGGCAGCGCCCCCGTGCCTGCCCAAACCCCAACGAGGCAACCACGGGGGGATTACCTCTACGATTAATGAATCGATGCTCTATGTATGAGATGCCAGCTGCCCTACTTTCGCGTATAACGATGCTTGACACCAATGGGAAAATACTCTGGATCGCCGGTTGGCGCTAGCATCACCTGCGGTAATTGGTACTCTACAGGGACATAGTTGGCAAATTCGCTATTGAGACGCAGGAGTTGGGAGACAATCGAAGATGCGATCGCATTTCTCTTCTCCTCACTCCCTTCAACTCCAGGTGCCAATTCTACAACCACTGACAAGAAGCGATTTTTGTCCGCGTCTTCTTTCACCTGCAAGACAAACTTACCCGTCACCCATTCTTTAATGACGGGTTGCTCTAACCCTACCGTCACGTTCTCCGGATAGATATTCGCGCCAAAGTAGGAGACAGTAAAATTAGAGCGTCCAAAGACATAGACGAACGGCAAGGGATGAATTCCTCTCACCTCCCTGC
>DATNPC010000589.1:0-12269 GCA_036703375.1 Allocoleopsis sp. | reverse complement strand
TTTTGCTTTCATTGAGAATTTCCCGATCGGTCGGTGCGAGGAAATAAACTAAACTTTGTAGTTGCTAAACATTATTTGTCATTATTTGTCGCATACCTTAAGTTTTTCTCGTGCTTCAGGATGGCTAGCTAGGTAATCGCTGAGCCAATCACAACTGCGATCGAGCAGTTCCTGTAATCCTTCTGCGCGCCACTCTTTAGGAAAACTGTACGATGAATACCCACTCAAGCCGCCATTGTCATCCAGACGAACATTGTCTATCAGACTCCCCTGATTCCTATATTGGTTGTATTGGTTGATATGCTGTTCTTTTTGGTTCCACTCTATCCAAGTACCGTCAACTGATGCCGTCGCCAAATAATTTCCATTCTGGCTAAACTGCATGAGATAGACCGGACCCTGATACCCCTTGAGGATAGTGAGGAGCTGCCCTTTTTGATTCCACACTTTGACCGTGTCATCAAGTGATGCTGTCGCCAAGCGCTCTCCATCCAGGCTAAACTGCATGAAATAGACCGGGCCCTGATGCCCTTTGAGGATAGTGAGGAGCTGCCCTTTTTGATTCCACACTTTGACCGTGTCATCAAGTGATGCTGTCGCTAAGCGCTCTCCATCCGGGCTAAACTGCAAATCAGTGACTTTCCCTTGATGCCCATTTAGTGTGGCTAGTTGCTGCCCTTTTTGATTCCACACTCTAGCCGTGCCATCATCTGATGCTGTCGCCAAGCTCTCTCCATCTGGACTAAACTGCAAATTAGTGACTTTCCCTTGATGCATCTTGAGGACGGCTAGTTGTTTTCCTTGGAGATTCCACACTCTAGCTGTACCATCATCTGATGCTGTTGCTAAGCGCTTCCCATTGGGGCTAAAGCGCACCTTAGTGACCTCACCCTGATGCCCTTTGAGGACAGCTAATTGCTGCGCTGTTTCGTTGTTCTCCAAGCGGGAATTGTCCCACAAGCGGACAGTGCCATCTGCTGATGCTGTCGCCAATAGTCCTTTTCCGCTAAATAACTTCGTGCCTGGGCTAATCTGCACGTCATTTACCCGACGCTGATGTCCCTTGAGGACAATGGGCTTCCCGTTCTTTCCGCCGAAGAAGTCCCACAATTTAACCGTGCCGTCAGCTTCTGCTGTCGTCCACATACTCGCATGCAGACCAAGCTGTATTTTCTCCACCCAACGCTGATACTCCTTGAGTACCGCTAACTGATGCCCTTGCAGGTTCCACAATCTGAGCAGGTTGGAATCTCCTGTCACCAATAGCTTATTATCTGGGCTAAACCGTACTAGCCCGTTCTCACCCCCCTTGAGGACAGCAAGCTGCTGCCCTTGCAGGTTCCACAATTTAACCGTACCGTCTTTTACTGCTGTCGCTAATCGCTGACCATCCGGACTAAACTGCACGCTATTTACCCCAAATGAATTCCCTTTGAGAACAGCGAGCAGTTGCCCTTTCAGGTTCCACACTCTAGCTGTACCGTCATCTGATGCTGTCGCCAAGCGCTCTCCATTCCGACTAAACTGCACATCATTGACCTCACCCTGATGTCCCTTGAGGACAGTGAGCTGCTGCCCTTTCAGGTTCCATAATCGGACAGTGCCGTCTTTTCCTCTCGTCACTAAGTACTGTCCATCTGGGCTAAAAAGCACCTTATAGACAGCACCTTGATGTCCCTTGAAGACAGCGAGTTGCTGCCCTTGCAGGTTCAGCAATTGAGTAGTACCGTCTTTTCCTCCGGCTATCGCCAATAGCGTTCCATCTGGGCTGAATTGCACGTCACCGATTTGACCCTGATGTCCCTTGAGGATATTGAGTGGCTGTCCTTTCAGGTTCCACAAGCGGGCAGTGCCGTGTTCTCCTTGCGTCACTAAGTACTTTCCATCTGGGCTAAAGAACACCTCATAGACCCTACCTTGATGTCCTTTGAGTTCGGTGAGTAGCTGACCTTTGAGGTTCCACAATCTAGCGATGCCATCTTCTGCGTCTACCGTCGCCAAGTACTCTCCATTGGGGCTAAAGTGCACCTTACTACCCAAAATACCTTCATTATTCGGGATCTGACGTTGATGCCCTTTGAGGGCGGCTAGTAACTGTCCTTTCAGGTTCCACAATCTAATAATGCAGTCACTCTCTGCTGTCGCCAATAGCTTTCCATCAGGGCTAAACTGCACGTCTTCGATCTCCTTATGTCTTTCGAGCTGATTGTGTTCGCGGACGTTATCAAGGATGCTTTGTAAAGCAAATAGCGGACTCGTGGCGGGATAGTCGCTGGGATGGCGATCGCCTTTAACCATCGCATTCAACTCTTGCCCTGCTTCCATTGCTGAGACTAAAGCGTCTAGTTGCTGTCCCGATTCAAACTGCTGCAAAGCACTAGTTCCTTGTTGCTCGATGCGTGTGGCTGCCAGGGCTTCTCGTTGCTTGTGCAAGGCGTAGCCTGCTGATACTCCAGCTATCGCTGCTCCAACCAAGGAGATGGCTAGAACAAAAGAGCCAACGCGAATTCGCTTTTTGGCTTTCTGCTGTGCCTGAGTCAAGGTTTCATTTGCCTCAGACAATATTCGACTCTCTTGTTCTTTGAGGGCTAAAGCACGTTGAACTTCGCGTTTTTCTAATTCTTGGCTCGCGGCTAAAAACTGATAATCTTGGTCACTCAGACTTTTCCCAGTTCCCCAGTCTAACGCCTCTTGTAACGCTTGCCCTCGTAGCAGCCGCGAATCATCCTGACAATTAGAAGCGAACCAAGCGTTTATCGCCTCATAGTATAGCCGCTGCTTTCCTAATTCCTCTTCTACCCAATTCTGGTTAAAAACCTGCTGATAAATCCGGTTGTATACTCTTAAGGTTCCCTGTTCTTTGACGACCAGCCCTGATAAACGTAGTTGTGATTGCTCCGGTTTATTGTCCGTTGCAACGTTTCCCTGCTGCAAAATTCGCTGATAGAGTCCTAGTAGCCGACTACTGCGTTGCTCATTGCTGAGAATGCGATCGCGTATCGTCCGTAAATGCTCCGGCACATCTTGGGATTCCCAACTTTGGATAACGTATCGTTGCACTAACTGCCCGATATTCGGATTTCTGCTTTCTGCCTTCTCAACAACTAATCTGCACAATTTCTGAGTGAGAAAGGGTTGTCCCCCCGTCCAATCCAATACCTCTTTTAGAATCAAGTCGGCATTGTCTACTTTCTGTTGCAAGCCTGGAGTTAACGATAACTTGGCTTCTTCTAGCTTAAAGCCAGTCAACTCAATCGCAATTCCGATATTAAACGGCGTGCGTTTTTTGTCGGCAATCAAATCCGATGGCGTTGCCACCCCCAACAGACAAAAGGTGAGTCGTTCGTATTCTGGGTTATCTACTCGCTGGTTATAGCAAGCGCGGATGAGTGCAAAAAAGTCATCAGTCGGGAAATTTAAGCTGAGGACGCTATCGATTTCATCGATAAAAATGACAATGCTTTGAGAAACTTGTGCCAGCAGTACTTCCTCGATAAATTTACTCAATCGCTTTACAGGAGAGAGTAAGTTGCGATCGCGCCACCAGATGGCTAAATCTACATCTAATTCAAAGCTCTCGACTAGAGTATCAATCATGTCTACATACCACTGCTCTGGAGTGGCGTACTGAGTTCCACCGATTGAGAGGTCGATGATGGCACAAGCCGTTCCATCTTTCTTGAGCCTAGACATGATTTGAACGCGTAAGCTAGACTTTCCCGTCTGCCGTGAGTTCAATACATAACAAAACTTTCCAGTTTTCAAGCTTTCATAAAGGTCATCATCAGCTTGTCTTTTGACATAGGTAGAGGCACCTTCTGCCAGAGTCCCCCCGATATTATATTCGTAGTTTTGTAAGTTGTACATAACTAACTATTGAGATGAATCCTGAAATATTGACGGTACAAATTGCATCGAGACGTTACACAATTTCCTCGAAATTTAACCAGTCCCATACTGTGCAACTTAAATGCCGATTCGGGAGCTAATTCCACTGGTTCTGTAGAATGCACGCAGAGACTAAATGCTTCAGCTAATTCGAGATTTTGTCGTAGATTTTGCAAGTGCCGTCGCAAATGGTTACTGAATACCCCTTCTTCAGTAGGTGCTGTTTCTAAAAGCTCCTCTAGGGTGATAGATTGACGCTTAACAAATTCAATAGTTTGCTGGATTAAGGCAGGATGCCCTTCTACCATTGCCATCAATTGTTCTACTTGGGAAGTATTCCAATGCAGTCCATGCCGCTGTGCTAAAGCCTGTACTTGAAGAAGCGTAAACTCTGGTAACTCAATAGTTAAGCCTACACCAGCTAGCGGTGATGAATTGATATCCATCATCCTATAAATTTCTGTGGAATGTACCACAATTAACCGAATTTCTCTCCAAATTTCACCGATGCGATCGCCTTGCCTTGCCATGTCATACCATCCTCGTATGAGGCGGCAGAAATCCGTGAAAACGTTAGTTTGTTCAAATACCAGATCGACATTGTCTAATCCTAATGCTAAAGGACTATTGGTTTCTGTTAAAAGATACTTTTGGAAGTAACGAGTACAGTTTTTATTTAAACCATACATATCTTTCCAATATTCATCCACGCGATCGGTTAGTTCTAAGCTGTCACTAGCATTAGCACAGAACCACTGTAGTAATTTTTCGTAATCAGTTAATACTGTACTATCTGCTAGCTGAAAATCTATTGTTAGAGTTTGATAGCCAGAATCTCTTGCTTTACTAAGAATTTTTTCTAATAGGGAGGTTTTCCCCATCTGCTGAGGGGCTTTTATTCGGATTAGGCATCCGGGTTTCAAAATCTCCTCATAACATTGCGACTCATAGGGGACTCGCTCTATGTAGAAATCCGAAAAACCAAGATTGTAATTCTTGCACAGTTCGATTAACTCGCCTCGTCTTGAGGAACGTTGACCAGGAAGATACTTGTCACTATCAATTCCAAAGTGTTCTATGATATTTTGAATGTGTTTTCTAACGGTGCCTTCCGCGATATCTAGAGATTTAGCAATCTCTCTATCAGTTTTGCCAAGTAACATTAGCATTAGCACACTCTTAGTCTTTTCAGTCAGAGTTTCAAAGGCTTTATAGAATTCTTTCCTATCCATGGTTTTAAGTTTATTGCAACCTCTCTACACAAAAAATGGACAGATATCTATTTTTTTGTGTATTGACTGTGTAGTAGGATTATATATAGTAAAAAGTAGAAGGCAGAAGGCAGAAGGCAGAGGACAGAGGACAGAGGACAGAAAGATTATTATTAATATGTAGTCGTTTGGTCGGTTAAACGTGTCCTAACCTTGATGGCGAGACGACAGCTATATTTAATGAAACTTTGATTTACGAAGTATTAATCTAAGTTTCCGCCTTCAGTTGGATTAATTAAATCTCTCTGCTTTCTCAAGCTTCTCCAAATCTAAGATGCTGCCGAATCACTTCACTGACAATTGATTTTTGTCCGATTTTTAGCAACCCATCCCTGCACGGGAGAGTTAATCTCAAGCCAGCCATCTTTCTCGGCCACAACAGAGATAGGCGTTTTATCAGGTAGCGTGCTGACCACGTTATTATCTTGAGTCGCGTCAGGTGCCGATCGCACATTCAGAGGAGACTCTGGATCGGACACGACAGTAGAGCAATTCTTTGAGGAGGACGTGCCCGTGTTGGAGTTGGCGGAATACAGAGTCGGCTGTCCCACGTCTCCACTGCCTACTTTTTGTTGCATAAACTCACTAAATGACTCAGCCCGGCTTCGGTCAGTAAACGAAGCGACTTGAATAGCGACTTGACCCGTATCGCTTCTCATTTTTTTATACGCATCGGTACAGAAATTGGACTTTACAGTCTGAAGATTACTCTCGCTGTACTCGATAAAAACTGGATAAAACTGAGTTGCGGTAGATGAACCGGCTGGTAAGGAGTCGCCACAGTTGGTCTGAGGAAATTGGGCAGTATCAAACTCGTTGGACGAGGACTCCGAAGGGGTATTCTGAGGTGAAGAGGTGTCTTGGGGTGTTGAGTCTGAATTTGAACTGCGATCGGGTGATGGCTCTGTTGGCGTTGAGTTCTTACTAGGACTTGGGTTAGGCGAGGTTGTGACATCTGTAAATGGGGTTGTCTCCTGACTCGGCGAGACAGCAACAGTTGGGGTTGAGTCGGTGTTTTGACTAGAAACAGTAGGTGTCGAGATCGATCGCATAAACGCGATCGCACCCACTGCCATGACAACCGCCGCTAGACTTCCCCCAATTACCCAGGGAAATGGATTGGAAGTACGGGAAGCCGGAGCAACTGGAACCCGATTCGGTTCAATGGGCGTGACAGGCAAGCGCTGTGTCGGTTCTACGGGTAATGGTGGATTGCTGGGTAACTGAGTGGGGGCAACAGAAGACGGGATGGTTAATTCATCGAGTGCTTGGAGGACTGCATTAGCAGATTGGTAGCGAGTCCTGTAGTCGTAACGCACCATTTTGCTCAAGATAGACGCCAACCCTGCACTAACTTGTGCCTGAGGTTGCCATACGAGTTCCCCGGTTCTGGGGTCATCTGACAATTGAGTTGGATATAACTGAGTCAGCGCTTGGATGGCAATTATACCGAGTGCATAAATATCGCTATTCGGCTGCGGCCGGCCTGCCCCTTGTTCGCTCGGCATATAACCAGGAGTACCAATTGCCACTGTAGCGGGCATCTGGCTGGGTTCCATGGCAATCTGCGTGCGAATTTGCTTAACCGCGCCAAAGTCGATCAGGACTAACTTATTATCTGAAGTGCGTCTAATTAAATTACCGGGTTTGAGGTCTCGATGGATGACTCCATCGCTGTGAACAAAAGCGAGGATGCCTAAAACATCTTTGAGCAGAGCAATAACTTGACTTTCCGTCCAATAGCGACCGGGTTGTAGTTCGGTGGCGAGTGAATGCCCAATAATGAACTCCTGCACCAAGTAGAATTTTTGATTTTCTTCAAAATACGCGAGCAGTCGGGGAATTTGGTCGTGATTTCCCAGTTGTTCGAGCGTTTCGGCTTCGCTTTTGAATAAACGTCTTACTGTTTGCAAGTAGTTGGGGTCGTTACTTGCAGGCTTGAGGAGCTTAACAACACACCTGGGATTACCCGGTCGGCGAGTGTCTTCTGCAATGTAAGTTTCACCAAATCCCCCTGCACTTAGGACTTGGAGCACCTGATAACGCCCGTCAAGTAACTTGCCTATCATGATCTAACTGGTTTGGAGTCCCCACCATTCCATCTTGCTGTATGAGGACTATTATGAACTCTGGCGAAGGACAATTGCTCCAAAGACGATCGCACTTGGTATGGTAATCGATGAGCGTAACCTCCCTCTTGAAAGATTCGGTGAGTTACGGCTACGCCTAACCCACCCTACGCATCATTACCCCTTATTTGAGTAACTGGAATGAATTGAGAAATTTTTCACTATCACTAGATGGAGCATTTCCTGTGGATTTTGGAGTTTCTGATATGACTTGGTAGAGTCGCTTTTCTACCAAATACGCCCTATATGTAATGAGGGTTCTACCCGAAGCTTCAAATTGAAATTCTTTTCCCGGATACTCATTTAATTTGATGTCTTGTTGCTTGAGTAACTTCAGCTTTCTATCGCTAGTAAAACGACTACTTAGGCTATCGAACAAAAAACTAGCAGGTAACTGAGCTAATTCCGGTGGAAAATCTGTATAAGAGACGCTATAGGTCGCTTGATTGTTGTTTGAAGAAGCTTTGAAAAGATTGGTTTCTAGGGAAAGCGATGAGCTGCCTGTAGTCTGTTTTTCCTGAGTCGGCTTAACTGGCATTAAGATAGAAAACTTGCCTTCTGGAGAAGAAAATTTTTCCCATTGGGACTGAGCAGCTTGAGCGGCTGGCTCGGCGCGAACCAATTGGGTGGCGGCTGGATATCCTCCCACTAAAAAGCTTGCTAAAAGCGGTATGAAATAAACTTTAGTTCTCATAGTTTTTCACTCCTTACCAGGTCAAAGGGAAATTATGAAACTATTAGGTGATAAAATGCAAGCAATCCGGTCTAAATTCTAAATATCGTAATTAATTACTCGAACTTTTTTGACTCACGAACTGAAGAGGAGATGCCAACTAACGATCGCGATCGCAAAATCCGCGAGCATGTGGCTGACGTAACTCGGCCAGATCGAATGGTAAATCAAATAGCACCACGACCATATTGCCCCAGCTAAGAACACGCCTAATGAGGCTAGCACGATTACCAGCCAGTTCGGAGTGTAAGCGACCAAGTTAATAATGTGATGGAGTGTGAAAAGTAGCCCAGACAGCAAGACAGCTCCGTTTCCTGGTATTAGAACTTCACACTTGCTCATACCAAACCAACGCCAAATGTACTCTTCAAAGAATGAGTTAATCAACGTCCAGTACAGTGCGCCAATTAGGAAAATAGTTGGATTGCTGATACCGACTTGTTGCCCTTTAGCTCGGACATCCCTAACATCAATCCAATGCTGACCAAAAAGCCAATAGGCACCGAGGATGATGCCGAACATCAACAGGCCTAAGACGGTTCCAGTTAACAACTCTCGTCGCTTCGGCGGCGATATACTGAGCTTGCCGCGATCGACCCCAAAAAACCATGCAAGGGGCAGCACCAACAATCCAACTTGGCACAATGAAAACATTATCTGTCCTAATGAGCCTGGGACATATAGTGCCATTACCCGCCCCAGGCAAGCAGCAGACACGAGTAGTAGCAAAGCTGTTAGTGCATTCGGACGGGAGCGAGTCTCGATCATACCTGACATCCTCCAGCGATCGCTTGATAGGGTGGTTAACGGTAAAAGCTTTAGTACTGAAAGGATTTGTGATCGTTTGGGATAAAGCTCCAAAGTTCGTTGTATAAGCTTTTATTTCAACCTGTGGGAATCTCTCTCAGTCGCGGCTCTTTAAAGAACAGAACTCTGAAACTTTATAAATATTAGACTTTACAAGCCTCAATGCGAGAGAAGAGAGAACTTCCCCCGACAACACATACCAAAAGCCAACCACCAAAACAAACTCCCTCCATCATCAAAGGTATCGCAGGCAAGTGACCTTTCTTGGCTGTTAAGCTGAAATTCAGTTCTGCGTATTCTAACCATTTTTCTTTCTTGCGCCAGCCGACATAATCGCCATATATCTCGAATTCTTGCTTGTAGAACTGTCTGTCCAGTTTATTTCCCGTTTCCACGTAAATTTGTTTCTGGACGCTAAATCCAAATTTGCCACCGCTGAATTTTACCCACAATTGATTGATTATTCGTAGGTCTTCACAGGGAAACTTTTCGATATCTTCTGGATTGAGGTAGCCCCTGTCTTTTCGCCCTGTTACCTCTAGCAGGAGGTTGCCAGTTTCTTCATCTGCTTCGCGCCAGCGACCATTAGCTAAGTAGTTCAGCAAAGCTTTGTAACGGGTGGGCAGTTTTACCCGCACTACACGTAAGGTATTTCCCTGGTTAGTTGGTGGCTCTGTCCAAGCTACTAGTTGCTCCTGTTCGTTTGCAGGAAATTGCCGTAACTCTTCCTCATTGGGTAAACGGTAGTCATACACCTCATCATCATACGTTGTATACAAGTGCGCCAGCGTTCCCAACCAGGCACAAAACCAACGTGCATCTTCCCAGGTAATTCCGCTGACAGGTTTGTTAACTAGTCTGGAGTCTATCGGCACAAGCTTTGCTTGAGAGTGAAATTGTCCTGTAGATTGAGCATCCAGAAACAATTGATATTCCCCACAAGTAATATACCCTTGGTCAATAGCTGTACAGTCATCAATAGGTATTAAGTTCCGGCGGAACCGTTGATCTAACCGTATTTCGGCAACCACTCCTACTGTAAACGGCAGTTCAGTCAGGATCGTCTCCAGGCGCGTCAGAGTCTGTGGGTCTACATCTCGCCCTTCATTCTTACAACGATTTGCCAGCTTCAAGGTGTAGGAAGTTGGGTTATCGAGGGCAGCATTAATTAAGTTAGTAGCACTACCCAGCGCAGCATAAAAACAAATGACTTCCTGCCAACGGTCATTAGAAAGTTTTTCCAGTAACAGCGCTTCCTCCCCCCGTTCCTTGATTTGCAGGGCGGCTAAATATTCCTGAAACGTTTGATGGGAAAACTCATAAATGCCTGCTTCTTTTTCCAGCAACAGACCTGCAATGTCTAGCATTTCCTCCCAAAACTGCTTGGGGCTGAGGTCACGGTCTTTACGACAGCGAACCAGGATGTCTTGAATCCATTGTTCTCCCTGTTCCGGGGTAAACTGCGTTTTTTCCTGTTGTACTAGCTGCCATGCCAGCACTTGCAATACCGCCTTATTCTCCGTTGCACTCAGAGTCAAGTTAGTTTTCTTGGTATAGGGGCGAGTTCCCAACAGCAAACCACACATTGTGTCATAAAGTTCGACCCGACGTTTGGGTAAGACGGTCTGAACCCGATGAGTTGTAGCAATCATCGTGATGAGTAGGGGATTTCTCGCCAAGTCGTTGAGGGCAGGACTGCTGAAAATCTGCTTGGCGAGGTCATCGGCATAGTCTTTCGCCTCTCGCTCAATCTTGGCTTCGACTTCCTCCTCAGACAGTCGGCTACTTTCCGGTTTCTGGCGGTTTTCCTCGCGCAGGGGTCTCCACTTCCGTACAATCAAAGCGCGATACCACTTATCGATCAACTGCTGTTTCTGGTCTGGGGTAAAGTCCAGTACCTTGAGCTTGAGATCGGTTTGAACGGGAGTGTTCGGTTCATCAGGTCGCAACTCATACCCGTGAGGGCGGGAGGTGAGAATAAATTGAGTTTTGGGATAGGCTTTCATTTCCCCATCTGTCCATTCACGAACTTTGTCGCGCTGAGTTTTGGGGACTTCATCAAGTCCATCCAACATCACCAAGCAGTCCCCATCGTCGAGCCATTTCTCAATCCAGTGCTGTGACGGTTTAAAGTCTCGATATTCTGGGCGATTTTCCAGGTGCTTAATAATCAATTCAGACAAGGAAGGGGAATTTTTGCCCTGAATTAGAGTATGAATCTCGCGCAACCGCAACAGCACAGGAATGAACCAACGGGCTTGTGAGGGATGAGATTTGGTGACATAGGTGAACGTCAAGTAACGTAGCAGAGTCGTTTTGCCATAGCCTGGTCCGGCTAGAATGATAATCCGGCGATGAGGATACTGACCCGGAGAGTGATGCTTATTAGGCAAAAATTCCCAAATTTCCTGATTACTTTCACTAAGCATCCCAGGATTCTGACTCGACTCAATGTGTAACGGCACAAATACATCCTCAAGTGCCAGGGCTTGAGTGAGCTGATGTCCCTCAACTTCAAGGGTGTAGCACTCAACCTTGAGGACATCCAAATATTTCTGCTTAAAGCCAGATAGCGTGAGATCCACCGCTCGATCAATCGCCTTGCCTACTCCCTGACCCCGTTCTTTCATACGAGTTTTGAGGATTTCCATTAAACCATCGCCAAAGCTACTCACTAACCCAAACATGGCGGAGAATAGACAAGCAATCAACGCTTTTAGGATTTCGTTCTGAAATAGAAGCCACAACCCCGACAACCCACTACCCGCAAACAGCACTTTAATTACAGCATCTGCAATTTGTTCGGATAAGGGAGATTTCGGTTCAGGCGATTTCTCAGTCATGGCAGTGATAGCTAAAGCCGTATAATTCTAAAGTTAAAGCGGTCATCTCTCTATGGAGTTGACCTTATGTTAAATATTTCTACTCTCTCCTAGTTTATTCAGCATTTAAAATTCTTTGATAGGCATTGATAGTAGATAAAGCGATCGCATCCCAACTATAATGCTTCAATGCATAATTCCGAGCATTCTCTCCTCGACGCTGCCGCTCGCTCTCATCCTGAAGCGCCTCCCGCAACACTGTAGCTAAGGAATACGACTCACACGAACAAATCCACCCGGCTTCTGCGCCCTGAATATCCTCCCAAATATAAACGCGATCGGAAATGACGACTGGCGTTCCAGCAACCATCGCTTCGGCAACAGCGATACCAAAGTTTTCGTAATAAGACGGTAGAACAAATAAGTCGGCCTCTTGTAACAAAGCTGCCTTCAATTCACCAGTGACAAAACCCGTAATTGTCGTGCGTGATGATAGCGGAGAAGCCTTGATTTGTTCTTCGATTTTGTTTTCATACTCTGGGTCTTGAGGATTTGTCCCAGCTAAGACAAAGTGAAAATTGGGTAGGGGAGATTCATAATTTGGTAGGGGCGACTCATG
>DATNPC010000588.1:0-4725 GCA_036703375.1 Allocoleopsis sp. | reverse complement strand
GACAAATACTTCGAGGGCTTAAAGTCGCCCATTGCCGATATGAAAAATACTGGCCCTCGTCCGGGAGGCTCGATTACGGCAGCTCTATTTTTGAAGCAATTTGTGAAAGAGACGCCTTGGGCGCACCTAGATATCGCGGGTCCCGTTTGGGCAGACAAAGAGGACGGTTACAACAACGCTGGTGCTACTGGATTCCCAGTTCGCACGCTTGTTAACTGGGTACTCAACGGAGGTTGAAGTATAGCTAAAGGCAGAAGGCAGAGGGCAGAAGGTTTTTATTAGCTGATGTAGGGTGGGCATTGCCGAATAGAACTTGAAAACTTGATTCTCTCGTAGGTCGGCAATGCCCACCTACGATTATTGAAAAAGGTGCAAGACTCCCCAAGAGAAAAGCGCTCGCCACAAAGGACGAAAGGACACTTTCTAGATAGAGGTCATGAGCTGCGTTCCAACAAAGGAATGAAAATTCTTATCTCTTCTGCCCTCGACCTTCTGCCTTATTTTCAGAATAAAAATTATGGCTCCACTGTCACTGGCGTACCGAGTTGGACTTGGGTGTATAAAGCCATAATGTCTTTATTTCGCATCCGAACGCAGCCGTGGGAAACGGCTTGTCCTATCAACTTTTCATCAGGGGTGCCGTGAAATCCAATAAAGTTGCGACCATCTGTCCAAAACCCAATCCATCTCAGTCCCAAAGGATTGTCCGGCCCCGGAGGAACAATCGACCCGTTCCAGGGATGTTGCCAAGCTGGATTGCGCTTCATATCGATCACTTTATAGGTGCCTGTAGGCGTTTCCCAACCCTGCTTACCCACCGCAACTGGGTAACTCGCTATCACCGTGTCGTTTTGGTAAACGTAAACGCGGCGATCGTGTAGCTTGAGTACCAAGCGCCGGTTATCAGTGGTAGTTGTGCGTTCTGGAGCAACGTCTTCAGTAGGAAGGTAAAGAGATGGTGCTCCTAGGGGAGGGATTCGGGGTCGATCGAGTAGCCGAAAATCTAGAGACTGCTTGTCACGACTCATTAAATCATCCGGGACAAACGATGCTAGGGCTTGCCGCTGCATGCCAAGCCCTAGCATCGCTACGCTTAATCCGAGTCTCAGAAGATTTTGAGGTCGGGATGCATTTGTGACTTTTTGTTTCATCTCTTTTTAGAGAAAAACCTGTTCTATTAAAACACTAATAAATAAAAATACGTATTACTTTAGATAGACTTTCTCTGACGTATTGCTATTTGAAATTTCTACGTCCTGTTGCTATCCAGGATTTATATATTTGAGAAGGTTTTTTCCAAATAGCAGCCGCTATAATTCTGGAATTCGTTTACGCACATCTCAATCCCGCAGTACCAGAGTCCTAATCTGTAAATTCGGTCTGTAACAAACAACATTTAAGTGAGGATGTCATGCGTCTACAAAACCTGACAATGTTAACGGGTATGATGCTGTCCGTGTTCATCTCAGCAGCATCAGTGCATCCAGCAAGCGCTCGCCCCCTGGGTACATCCAACTCAAATCAGCTACTAAGTCAGACGGGTCCTACCGGCGGTAATGCCGGTAGTCAAACCCCTGCCACTCCTGCCGGTCCAACAGATACCAATCCCACTGGCACAACCACTACCACTCCAGGCGGGACAATGAATACTACTCCAGGTAGTAGCACAGATACCACCACTCCAGGCGGGACAATGAATACTACTCCGGGCAGTGCCACAGATACCAGTCCCACTAATACCATCGACAGCGATACTACCAACAGAACAAATACCAATAACAGCGGTACAACCATTCAAGAACGAAGAACGATTCAGCGACGAACTACGACCACTGAAACCGCACCCGCATCTACTCCAACGCCGAGTACGGGCACCAACAACACTCAAACCAGTCCAACTACGACCACTCCAACTGACCAGACCAATCAAGAGTCTAAACCGGTGAGAGCACTTTGGTAGTAAATCACTGCTGTTTGAATTCAGTCAAAAACGACTAGAACACTAATGCCGCCTCTGAAGGCGGCATTGTCCTATTAGGATCGAGACGGCTCTGTTGTTTGATTCTCATTAATTTCTAGTAAACCAGCAGGCGGTGTAATCTCAATCCGACGGCTTTCAAGGTCTACGACTGGCGCGATCGCTTTAACAAAGGGAATTAAAATGGTAGCTGGCTTTTTCTCTTTCTGGCGCTTGGATTTGCGCTGTTTACTCGTGCGGTTGGGAACTGGAGCGTCTGGCTTTTCGGGTTCGGGTTCGGGTTGCGCGTGTAGCTTGACTTCCAATAGGTCATTTCCCGCCGGAATTACATCAATGACGATACCTACCGCTTCACCGGTTAATTGATTAATTACCTCTAGGTCGAGCAAATCCATCACATGATATTCATCTTCGCCTAGTTCGGGGCGATCGCTAGCTGGCACCAGTAACCGAGCATCTCGCAATGCCTCTGCTTGTTCGCGAGTTTCTACCCCGGCTAGCTGTATGACGAAGATCCCTTTTCCTGGAACAAAGCGTCCACTGAGCAACTCTACAACTTGTGGCTCCGTCTCTCCCGAACGCTTGAGCCAGCGCTGTCCGGGTTCTTCAAACCGTTCGGGAAAGTCAGAATTCGGATAAATTCGCAACTCCCCTTTTAAGCCTTGAGGGGCAACAATTGTGCCGATTTCTAACCAGTCGTCATTTGCCATTTTCTATGAGCTGTCAGCTGTGAGCTTTTTAATTTTAGCGATCGCTCTTTACTATCCCACGCACCAGCGATCGCTTTCTCAAAATTTAGCTCGGTATTTTCGCGACGGACGCAATTTCACCTAACGGGGGGAGTCAGTCGGGTGAAGTCAATCGACTGACCCTAAGTATACTATAGGCACAATATCACAATTTGTTGAGCTGCATTTTCTCTGCTGCTGTCCTATCGCCAGCAGGGTACAACAGGCATCTTCCTCAACCTGATTACGCTGATGTTTCTAACGCCAATTTGGTCAATTTTATGAAGCGCATTGTCCCCCTTGGATTGCTGGCTTTGCTAGCGATCGGTTACAGTTCGATCGAGCCTGCGGTATCGACGCAGAAGGTGAACTTAGCCGAAACGTCTGCACCCGACCTAATCGCTCAAAGCACCTCCTCCCCGAATTCAGGAGTGAGACGACAAACTCCTCCAAGCCAAAATGTCTATCGAAGTACTCGATTTGGCATCTCGTTTAACTATTCCAAGGCTTACGTTGTAGATAACAGTAAAGAGAATCAGCAACCTAAACCGGGTGAAACCTTGCAAGGAGCGATCGCGCTTTGGAAGAATAGCGATTATCAGGCACTCCAAAGGCAAAATTTTCAAGGCAGCGAACCACCCCCTAACATCAGCATTTCGGTATACAGCAATCCCAAGCGTCTCCCACTCTCGCAATTGAAAGACACCTTGAGCATCGGCAGTAGGAACGATCGCACTATCACTGTAGCTGGACAAAATGCGATCGCGTACACATCCGATGGTCTATACGCATCCGATAATGTGCTGCTATCGAGTCCCGATGGTCAAAGAGTGATTCGCTTGAGTCGAGGTTATCTCAATGTATCTGACCCCTCACGGCTAGTCTTCCAGCAGGTTGTATCGAGCTTTAGGTTCAACAACTGATTAGGATTTCCCAACAACTATTGGTCAGGGGGCGGGTATCCTACCCACCCCACAAGAGGGTGTTGGATTTTTTTTATTGGGAAGTTTCTTCGTGTTTCTGGTTGAGAGAACGGCAGAACCAGATGGAAATGAAAAACCCCACTCTAGAGTAGCGGGGCGAGACTTTATTGCTACCTTAGTATTCCCGGTTTAAGTACGAGATGTAACAATCCGAACATCAAATTTAGGGATTAGGTTGTGGAAACTTTGCGGAGAAGCGATTGGGGACTAGGGGGGCGAAAATCGACTGCGAGCAAGAGGTCTATTGCCATGCCCTTCCACTCGATACGTAGGAAGATTGAAGCTTGGTCATGTTTGCAAAACCCAGCGACGAAATAGTTCCACAATAATCTGCCAGTGCCCTTCTCTCTCTTGAATCACATCGTGGCGGGTCAATGTTTTGAGAGCTTCGTGTAACGTTTCCTCCGGTAGGGGCGCACGTCGGTGCGCCCCTACGATTTCGTTGAATTGCGTCCTTAATTCCTGGATGCTCAATCCCTCTGGGTGAGGTGCCAATGCTCTCAGTATCGCCTGCTGCCCAGAAGTCCCTCGTGCTGCCTGACCCCAAACGCCATCGAAGTAGTAGCGCCCTCGCTTAAAGAATTCGGGGTCGTTGATGACCGCTTCCACATCCTCGACGGTGAAAACTGGGTCGCGGGGGCGTCTTTGCTCGAAAACAAAGTCATTGTAGCGGCGAACGAGTTGGAATCCTACGAGCTGAACTAAGTAGGGTTGACCTGCGGTGAGGGCATAGATTTGGTCTAGGGCTTCGGGGGTGTAGTCGAGGGGGGATTATGTAAAAATAAGTTGAACAATTAAGGAGAAATTTGGGGTTTGATAATATAGTTCCACTCACCATGAAAAGAGTTTCGCTCAATAGCAATGGCATCAAGTTCAGTGTCTGTGACTTTAATTTCTGTTTTATAGAGATTTTCATCTAACTGAGCTTCGACTTCTAATCCCTGTGTAGTGGTAGTATTACGAATGAGATTAATCATTACTTGCAAACTAGTTAACGGTCTACCTCGCCAGTTAGTCGTGATATGACAAAATAAAC
>DATNPC010000587.1:0-2741 GCA_036703375.1 Allocoleopsis sp. | reverse complement strand
GGGGAGCGATTGAACTCTTCTGGTGGATATAATTTGATGCTTTGGGCAGCTAAACAAATTCCTCTACACGATCAGAGGGAATTAGAATGTGCTTGGCATGGGATAGGGCAGTGGGAATCATGAAGGAAAGTGATTATCCTTTGTAGAAGAAGCGCCGGAATCGCTTCCCGAGCCAACAATTGAGGAACTGCTTCAAGACATCGATCTGGACACCTTGCAACTGCGACCCGCGAGGAAAATTTGCGGCAAGCTTGGCATTCAGCAGAAAGTCAATGGCAAAGATGCTCCTCTCTCTTGGCTCAGAGCGCAGATTAAGGGTCGCTTGACCGAGAAACCTCAGGAAACCGCGCCGGTGATAATGTCCGTTCTCAAAGCTAGCTAGCACAGTTGAAGGGGCGACCCGCCGCGTGAAAGTCGCCCCGCCCAATCCAAGGTTGGGTGAGTTGACAAGCATAATTTAACCCCTAGCACTCACCGCTGGGGGTCTTTTTACGGATTAAAAAGATGACAATATTCCGTATTAAAGCGTCACAGCTGGGAATTTCTTTTGTTTTGTAACTGCTCCTGTGAGGTATCAGCTGTGGAGTCGTTTAATGCCACTTTACCGTCTTCAAGAGAGTCACAAAGCACTGGCGATAGCATCGATAAGGAAGACACAGCTCCTAGCACTTGAGAGGGTCTTACCTCCAAATATGCCTGAAGTTGGCTTAAATTTCGGTGTCCTGATACTTCCGCAATGACCCGTAAGGGGGTATTGTTGTCACTCATCTGGGTGAGAGCGGTGCGTCGGAATGAATGCGTGCTTGCCCCTTCTATCCCTACCCTTAAGCAGGCTTTTCGTAGTATCCTCATGGCACTATCATTCGTGATGTGTCCTCCTCTTCGACCGGGAAACAAGTACACAAGTCCAGCTTCTTTTTCGTAGGCGGCGAGGATTGTCCGTAACTCTTGGATAATGGGGAGGGTGCGGGTGGCGAGTTTCCGTTTGGTGTTTTTCTTTCTAATGGTTAAATGCGATCGCACTTTCCCTTGGGAGTCGTAAACGTCTTCAGACAGCAGGGTGCAAGCTTCGTTGACACGGCAAGCGGTAAACATCATGATGGCAAACAAACAGCGATCGCGCACATTTGTCAGACCCTGACTGAACAACAACTGGATCTCTTGTTGGGATAAGATTTTTCCCTTGCCATGCCTGTCTCGTTTCACCCTGTAACTCCCATCATGATGTCCCTGATTTAACTCAATAGCAGTAGGGTCTGTCCAGTGGGAGTCGTTTCACTAGACCTGTCTTGAAAGTCTACTTTCATTATTGGTTGTGAGCCGAAGGCTCATGGAAGTCTCTTGCAAAAGTTATCACTGGGGTAGTATGGGGTCTGAAAAACGCGATAGCGAAGCGCTGCTGCGATAGCGGAGCGTTAGCGAGTCTTCGAGCGTCAGCGCAGATCGCTAACCGTCAGTCATAAAAATTGCTTATTGGTTCGCCTGAACTGAGCCGCAGTTCATAATTGTACAGTCCTCGGTCAAGTTGGTGAGTGCAGCGCCGAAGCGACGGTGTAAACCCGTTTCAATTTGGTGAACCAGAACATTACGGCGTAAAGCCGTGTTCGACGGTTTGGCAGCGCGTACCACAGACGTTCATCCAGTGATTTGAGCTTATCCAACAGGGCGCTGTTGTGGTATTAGGTAATTTGTCCAAGCAGTGCTTGGACAATTTGCTCATCTGGGTAAGCGAGGCAAACGCCCTCATATAGAGGAGGTTGGGAAAGCGAAAACCCTTTCATTTCTGGGAAGGCTTGCCGCCATCAAAATTTTTGTTCCCTTTAGTTGTATCGTTGCAAGTATTGATTGTCCCTACTGGCAGAGATGGCACACATGAGCCGGGTAATTGCCCTATTCAATCAGTGCGGCGGAGTTGGGAAGAGCACCCTGACCATGAACCTTGGCTATCATCTGCAAGAGCGCTCTCATCGCGTTCTCCTGATCGATATGGACCCGCAGGCAAGCTTGACCATCTTTATGGGACTAGAGCCAGAAAAGTTAAACTCGACCGTCTCTGACTTGCTGGCGGATGAAGACTCCGATGAAGAGTTGAGCGAGTTACCAATCCACAAGGGGCTTCACGGTTTAGATTTAACGCCTTCTTCTATCAACTTATCAGCCACTGAATTAGCGCTCGTCAACGCGGATATGCGAGATGTCCGGTTGAAAGACGCGCTCTCTCCAGTAAGAGACCTGTACGATTTTATTCTGATTGATTGCCCTCCTTCGTTGGGGTTGTTGAGTTATATCAGTTTAGTCGCGGCGACCCATATCCTTGTCCCGATTCAAACTCAATTCAAAGCCTTTGAGGGGACAAATTTGTTGCTCAAGACAGTGGCGCGGGTAAGGCGTCGCCCGAATCGAGGCTTGAAAATCGCTGGTTTTATCCCTACGTTGTTTGATGCTCGTCGGAGCCAAGACGCCCGGACACTAGAAGCCATCAAAGAGCGGTTTGCTGGTGTGGGTCTCATCTATCCTCCCATCCCCTGGTCTACGAGTTTTGCCGACGCAGTTGAGGAGCGGATGCCATTGGCAGTCTACGATAGTAGCCATAAGGCAATTGCGGTTCTCAAGTCCATCGCTCTAGACTTGGAGGTTTTGGTGTAATGGCTCGGAAGCGTTCGCGCCCTTACGGTTCAGATGTGACGCCCGTTGACTCCCTAGACGCTCTGTTTGGCGAGGAGCGTCCGGCAGCCGAGTTG
>DATNPC010000586.1:0-4096 GCA_036703375.1 Allocoleopsis sp. | reverse complement strand
AGCGATGAAGTGGAATATGCCCAGAAGCTGAATAAACGGTTTGTGACGGTATTGCATAAAGAGGTGGAACCGAGCAAATTACACTCAGCGTTAGCGAAGGTACAGTGGATTGACTTTAATCGGCATGATGGGGATTTGTATGCCAACTTTAGCGAGTTGGTGAGAACGTTAGATACCGATCGCGAACATGTACGCTATCACACGAAATGGTCGCAAAGGGCGCTCGAATGGGAGGAACGAGGCAAAAGTAGCGATTTGCTGTTGCGGGGGAGTGAATTTTCCATAGCCGAAAATTGGTTACAAGAGGGCGAACAGCAAAAAAAACAGCCCCCTGCAACCGATTTGCAAAAAGAATTTATCATCAAAAGTCGCGATGCGATCGCGGCGGCAATCGCACGGGAAAAGCGTCAGACACTAATTTTAAAATCGCTGCTCGGTTTAGTCAGTGCTGGTTTTTTGATTGCGATTGGGGTTGGCATATTTGCGTTTACTCAATGGAGGCGAGCAGACATCGCTCAGGAAGCTCAAATCAACTCCGTGAGTCGATTTTCATTAACCCTGTCGAATACCGATCGCAAATTTGATGCTCTAATTGAAGCAATTCGGGCGGCACAAAAACTGCAAAAGTTTCATCCTTTAGAGGGTGCGATCGAAACGAGACAGCAACCGCAGCAACTGCTGGAAGAAGTCAAACCAGAAACTCGAAATTCGATTTTGAGCGCATTGCAGGCGGCAGTTTATGGAGAAGGATTCAGAGAACGCGATCGCTTGACGCGGCATAGCAGCACCGTCTTTAGCGTCAGTTTCAGCCCAACTGGTAAAACCATTGCCACAGCGAGTGGGGATGGGACAATTAAACTGTGGAACCTAAATGGTCAAGAACTCCGAACTTTGAATGGGGATCAATATAGCGTCTATAGCGTAGCCTGGAGTCCTGACGGTCGAACCTTGGTTTCTGCGGGTGGAGACAATACCCTAAAACTCTGGAACAAATCGGGGAAGCTCCTCCACATCTTCAAAGGACATAGCGCTTATATCAATAGTGTCAGTTTTAGTCCCGACGGTCAGACGATTGCCTCTGCTAGTGCCGACAAGACTATCAAACTTTGGAACAAGCAGGGACAACCCCTACAAACCCTGAGAGGACATCGGGCTGAGGTCAATAGTGTCAGTTTCAGTCCGGACGGCCAGACGATTGCCTCTGCCAGTAAGGACAATACGGTCAAACTTTGGAGTAGGGATGGCAAGCTGCTCCAAACCGTCCTAGCTCATCAAAAAGGAGTAAATGCTGTCACCTTCAGCCCCGACGGTCAAATCCTAGCGACGGCAGGTGGAGACAATCTCATCAGACTGTTGAGTAAAGATGGTCGGCTGCTCCACACCCTCAAACAGCATCAAGCTGGCGTTACTGATGTGGCGTTTAGCCCCGATGGTCAAACTCTTGCCAGTGCCAGTAATGATAATAACGTCTATCTCTGGCGTAAAGACGGAGTGCCGCTGAAAATCCTTAAGAGTCATGACGCTCCAGTTTGGAGTGTGGCGTGGAGTCCTAACAGTCAAACTCTCGCTTCTGCTAGCGCAGACAATACCGTCAAACTCTGGACGAAGTCGGATGAAGTACTTCCAAGGCTAAAGGGTCATAGCGACGAGATCTGGAGTGTGGTTTGGAGTCCTGACGGTCAAACCCTTGCCTCGGCGGGTAAGGACAAGACGGTGAAACTTTGGAGCAAGCAGAGGCAACTGCTGCAAACTCTGACAGGACATCCAGAGCCTATCTCTAGCGTGAGTTTTAGCCCTGATGGTCAAATGTTGGTAACAGCCAGCGATGACAAAACCGTCAAACTCTGGAGCAGACAGGGGAAACTTCTCCAAACGTTCACGGGTCATACCGACCCAGTCTGGAGTGCTAGTTTTAGCCCTAACGGTCAGATGATTGCTTCTGGCAGTGGCGATAAAACAGTCATTCTCTGGAACAAAGACGGCACGCGCCGCTTAACCCTCAGGGGACATAAAGGTACAGTTCGGAGTGTCACTTGGAGTCCTGATGGTCAGACTTTAGCGTCTGCAAGTTCGGACAGAACAGTCAAACTCTGGAGTCAGGATGGAACACTCCTGCACACTCTCAAGGGGCATACTGATGAAGTAACTAGCGTGAGTTTCAGTCCCGACAATCAAACGCTTGCCTCTACGAGTGCAGATAATACGATAAAACTTTGGAGCCGAGAGGGTCAGTTACTCCACACGTTCACAGGGCATCAGGATCGGGTTTTGAGCGTCAGTTTTAGCCCCGATGGCAAGATGCTGGCCTCTGCCAGTGGAGACAAAACGATCAAACTCTGGACGAAACAAGGTATGCTCCTCCAAACGCTTTCTGGACATAGCTGGTCGGTCAATAGTGTCAGTTTTAGCCCGGATGGCAAGACGCTTGCCTCGGCTAGTAATGATAAAACCGTGATTCTTTGGAATTTAGAACAGTTGCGTCTCGATACGCTGATGCAGAAAGCTTGCGCTTGGGTTAACGATTATCTCAAGTACAACGCCCCAGAAAGCGATCGCACTCTCTGTGATGGTAGCGGAACTCGTGCCACGTCAGAAAGACTCCGATCCATTCCGGAGGAAGGGAAAAGGTAATGCGAACCTGCCTCTTTCCTATACCAAGCTGTAATCAGCAATAACGTGGCATGGGATGAGAAAATGGCGAAGCGATCGCAACATCACTAAGTCAGTGAAAAAATTCTAACTTAAGAAGGATGTCAGAAACGATTGTTTTTAGTTGCAAGCTACAATCGTGATTCTCTGGAACTAAAAAGTAGCTGATTGGTATGGCATTGCCGCTTCTGCGATCGTCCAGAATCTCGTCTTAATTTAACATTTCCTTAACTAATTCGACACAACTTTGACACAACTTCGACATACAAGATTCGTAGAATTTTTATACGGATCGTGAATTTATTAAAATGACTTTTTTGGCACAGGTACGGCACAGATATGATAGTGGCATACCTGTGATTGTCATTTTTGAGGATAGCTACTCTAGAGGACGGTTAAACTCATTGCATAAATCCCACGAGTAAGGATGATAAGTACGACAGCGACGTAGTCACTAGTGAGTGTTGCGAGCCAGTTGTAGCAATTCCCGTATCAGTGAGGTACCTTTATGAAAGTAGGCTTATTGACTTACCATCACACGACTAATTACGGGGCAACGCTTCAAGCCTATGCTCTGATGAAAGTCATTAAAAGCCAAGGGCATGAGGTGGAATTCATCGACTACCATCCCTATAGATTAGGAATAGCCTATTTGAAGCATCTTTATCTCAATAAGTGTTTTAGATATCGCTACTTTATAGACAACACTATAAAGCTTTGGAAAATGAGAAGGTTTGTACGTTCTCATATGTCCTTGAGTCCCCAAAAATTCTATACATCGTCAAGTCTTCATCGAGCAAATTTAAATTACGATCTAGTAATATGTGGCAGCGATGAGATCTGGGAACTCGAGAAAACTATTGAGTCTATTCCTTTAGGAAAAAATTTGTGTCTATCCTACTTGCTTGATTTTATTGACAATTCCAGAACTCGGAAAGCTAGCTATGCGGCTAGCTGTGGCGCTACCAAAACGTTTGGTGATTATCGCGAGAAAATATCTCAGCTTCTCCAGGACTTTGATGCTATCTCAGTTCGAGATGCTAACAGTTTGAGATTGCTGCGAGAAGAGTATGGCATCCAAGCTACAAAAGTTGTCGATCCGACATTCCTCGCTAACTTTACAGAACTCATTCCTTCTCGACCAATTGCCAAAAGATATATCTTAGTCTATGGTTCGCTCCTGCAAGAAGAAGAAAATTATGTAAAAGCAGTAGCGGATGCCGAAGGATTAGAGATTATTTCTCTTGGGTATCCTTGTAGTGTTGCAAATACTAATTCGATCGATATAGGGCCAGAGGAGTGGCTAGGTTACTATTCCCAAGCATCGTATATCTTTACAAGTTTTTACCACGGCATCATATTCTCAATTATTTTTCGCAAACCTTTTACAGCTTTTATTCGATCGCTTAAAGGGGATGACAAATCAAGTAAGGTCAACGATTTGTTA
>DATNPC010000585.1:0-3612 GCA_036703375.1 Allocoleopsis sp. | reverse complement strand
GCTGGTGGTGTTGCCAGGTTATCGTGCAGGATGATGATTTTATTGGGACTTGCCTTCACGTCGAACCACGTTTCGGTTGCCAGTCGCATCAGCACTGGGTTCGGTGACACTACGTTAAAGAACTGATACAAATCTTTGATGATAAACAGCGATGCTGCACCTGAAGACTTGCATTCAGCTCTGATATGTGCCAGCAGATCTTCTACTGGATGACCCTTGCTCTTGAAGTTTGCAGCCGGAACCCTTTCAATTCCTCGGAACTTTTTGTCTTTAAACTTGATTTCGGCGCGGGTC
Source organism: Allocoleopsis sp. (assembly GCA_036703375.1). GTDB lineage: Bacteria > Cyanobacteriota > Cyanobacteriia > Cyanobacteriales > Coleofasciculaceae > DATNPC01. Next base: position 3,318 of record DATNPC010000585.1, on the reverse strand, counting down.
ATTTTCTCGCCGCAATCCCAAATATACAAGTCCAGTTTCAAAGGAACTGCGATTTCCCTGGCAATTTGATTGATGATGCTACGCTCTGACCCTGTTGCCGAGCTGATTGCTACCGTGTTGATGGTGCTGTTGAAATATCTCTTTATTTTTGCTGTGTCTAGTGCCATGTTAGTAATGCAAGTTGTGAATCAAATTTTTGTAGTGTTGGCTTACCCCGCCTCTCTTTGACGGGGTAAGCGGCGATAATTGGCGCAGTTTCTTGCCCTATGTAGGGCTACCAATTTTTACTACAAACCGACATCTACGCTGGTAGATGTTTCAACATCTGGCTCGTAGAATTCTGGCTTCATTTCGGTATTGCTTTCTCCCATCTTCAGCAGTGCTTCAGTTGCTTTTAGGCAGCTAGAACCTGTAAAGTTCATAGCTTCAACCTTTATGCCTTCTCCGGGTTTGAGCGTGATTTTGATTTTTGCTGGTTCCGTCATGGTAAAAATAATGTGAATTTTGGTAATTTTTGACAGTGATTCTGAATATGGAGCATTGGACAGAAGACATTTTTTTGTGTTAGATTCAATGCTCCACGAGTATGAACTCAGAATTTGAAGGCGCTCTCGCTGAGAGTGCTGTTAGTACCAGGCTTCTACTAACTGTGCCTCGACTAACTGGGGTTTCTTTGTAAGTTCCATCGTGATTGTTCCGTCCTCAGCGACGACTTTTTCTCCGTACTCCCACTCCGTCTCTGGGTAGTTTTTGACGAGAGTTTCTTTAAACAAAACAATTGCGTCGTGTTCGAGCTGGACTGCGTTGTTGAAGTTCTGGAGTGGACCGAACGCTAGTCCTAACCTGTTGATGTTGTAGTCGTAGCTGTCAATTTGAAGCTCGTAGTGATCTTCGTTCCATAGATAGCCTACGTCTACCAGAGCGTTCGGACGCTGCGGAGTACCTAATACTTCGTGGCTAATGACGATAGAGCCGAAGCTTTCATCATCTTCGTCGTACTTGTTGACCAGTCTTCGCGGCTGATCCAGTACTTCAATATTGATGAAAATTCCTTTCCGAGCTAGTGCCTGTTTCAGTCCTTCAACCAAGGCTTCTTTGTTGTTTAGCTTTGTTTTGATTGTTGCAAAATGCGACATGGTTTTTAAGGGTTTAAGGTAATGTTGAGAGATTGCTGATGCACTCCTGAGTACATAACGCGAGCGAGTCTTGCCCGGATGAAATTCCGGGCTTTTCAATCGCGGTGACTCAAAAGAACACAACCGGAATTTTTTGGCAACTTTCCTTAGTTTTCTCCTGGGTCTTGACTTTCTTCTTCCGGTTGTTCAAACACGACCCAGTTAGAGCGATTCACGCCCTCTTCTTCCCCAATTTCGATTAATCTTTGCTGTTCGCCAAGCAGTTTTCTGTAGATGTCGGACATCTGTTCTTCTAATTCGCTGCTGGCATTTTGTGAAAGCTTTTTGCCGTCTTTTGGAGTTGTATTTAATATAGCATCTAGATGTCCCATCATTTGGGACAACGTTGGAGCAGATTCCTCTCCCGCAAACGACATTAGCATCTTTACTTTATCGAGATGCTTTTCGATTCTTCGCCGAAATTGAACGGGTTTCTTGCCTGGTTCCCACTCAGCTAAATCTTCCAGTAATTTAGCGGCTAATTGTTGTCCTCCAGCGATCGCAGAGCGAGTTAGATTTTCCTGTAAATCTTTGTCATATCCCTCAATGAACTGTGTAATCTGGTTCAAGCATTCTGCCTGTTCTTCGTTCATTTGCTCATTTAGAGCTGGCACGATTACAGGTCGGGCAATGACGACTTGCAGGCAGTCCTCTAGTTCTGCAATATCTGGGAATCTTTTGAGGAGTTGTACCTTAGCTTCCTCTCTTTGTTCCTCGGTAATATCCCAGGTTTGGGCGCTGAGGAACTCATCGATTTTATATTCAAATTCGCTGAGTCCTTCATTGTATTGCTGCTTTAACTTGTTCCGCAGTTCGGGTGCTAGTTCGTCCCGGACATAAATCATTTTGGTCCAGACTAAGGGGGCTAGATCCAAGCTGCACACATATTCTCCATTGTCTGGCATCATCCACGATTGGATGTCTTCAATTTCGGCGCGAATTTGTGCGGCTGCATCGTCTAACGCCTCGAAGACGGATATTCCCCGTAGCCCAACTTTAGACTTGGTAATTTTCTCCAGGTCTGATTCCGGTTTTCCGTCCGTTTGGTTGTCTGTATTTGGAAAAGCTTTTTTCTGTTCTCCTTTGAGAATCTGTTTCCACTTGGGAGCTGCTTTCTTGGATGCTCCCTTTAAGGAGATTTTGAACCGAATCGTCGTCTTGTTTAACGATTTTAAATCGCGCTTACGCACGATCGCATAGGCTTCATACCCTTCACGAACGGGATTTTCTTGCAGTCCGGCTGTCATATATTTAATGGAGAAAGAGTGATAATTTTATTCGGGGTTGTGAGAGCGCTAGCGATTTATTCGCATCACAACTTTCACTAGCGCTCTTCAACGTATATTTGGCAACGATTGAGCGTCAACGGGGGAATTGAGAGCGCGTTACTCCCAAGGATTTGACTTGAATGGATCGCCCATTACCGCATTCACGATCGCGCTGGCAATCATTACTAGATCTGCGGCTCTACGGCGTTTTATATCGTTGTAGTCTGGATGGTCTGACATGAGAGTAAAACACGTACTCCACCATTGCCTTTATATGTGGGCTGTTTTCTATTTCCTCTCGGTCAGTCAGATTGTTTAAGCTTATTTTAAACGGAATGAATGGGGTTTGATTGAAAATTGCATCCCATACCATTTGTTCCGTGCAGCTTTGTTTTTTTTCGTTTTTTGGAGGAATGGACGGTTGTTTATTCATTTGTCAATATGAAAGCTTATTTTAGGCGCAGTTTTCTGCTAGTCCTAGAGACAATTGTTCGTACCGGGGCGTGTGGTTTATCAGCCACTTTAATTGCCACCCAATTCCTAATCCTGCTAGTGGGGTTGATACGACGTACAATCCCAGTTTTTCCAGCGGCTCCTTGACTCCTTTGTAGTAAGCCTTTCCCCCGATAATCGTGAATTGTGCGCCAATTGGTGCCAATTCTTTTAGCTGATTGACGACCATTGCTTGCCACTGCAATGTTTGGCTCTTGCCTCTATGTTTGGGGTTGCACTCGTAGGGTTCGAGTACTTGGTCGGGATGCACTAACCCGTGTCGGGCGCTTAGGAAATATACTTCTGCCCCTGTTGCCTTGGCATATCGGCAAGCTGTCCTAAACCATTGAGAGCAATAAAGCTCTTTAGCCGGTGATGCGCTT